>JAGROK010000081.1 GCA_020440285.1 Chlamydiia bacterium
CATAAATAAGTGAGATTTTTTACATCGAAATGATGGGCAGCTCCTCTGGGAGCTGCCTAAGTTTCGATGTAAAAAAGATTGCCTATTTATGTGGATGATAAAGGGGAAAATAGGTCGCACTCCGGGGTTATAGCTATATTTCCTACCAAATATCATAAGTGTATGGATTATAAAAGGACTTTTTTTTATACAAGGATCATGCATGAAAGACCTTTAGAATGTAGCCAATGTAAAAAAGGAGCCGATGTCATCTACAGCGAAATGGTAGGTGAAACGGTGATCACCACTGAGATGTGTCGGGAGTGTCCTGTCTTAAAGCAAAAGCTTCAAGGAAACGCCTCTTTTCAAAACGAAGCAAAAAAAGAAGAGGGACTTTGCTGCAGCCATTGCCAAACCAGTTTAGAGTCTGTTCTGATGGGAGAGCCTTTGGGGTGTCAGGAATGTTATGCGATCTTTCAAGATGTTCTTACCGATCAACTTCTTGATTCTCAACTGATTTCCCCTCGCTTAAAGCCAAACCCCGCAAGCCCTGTTCCAACCCTCCATATTGGAAGGTCTCCTCATATCGACGAAAACATGAAACATTCAGCTCGTATTCGCGATCTTAATGAAGCTCTAAGCGATGCTTTAAAAGGGGAAAACTACGAAGAAGCTGCGTGGCTGCGGGATCAAATCAATGCACTTGCAAAGGCAAATGATGAGCAAACCTAATCCTTTTCAAATCCTTAAAGAGAATAGCATATGGGAAAAAAGTGACACGCCGATTTGGATGGCTTCAAGCTTTTTTCTTCAACGAAACCTTTCCTCCTCTCCCTTCCCTCAAAAAATGAAAGAAAGTGAATCAATGCACGTATTGACCTCTCTTAAACAGCCCCTTATGGACTCTCCTTCACTCACTGCCCCCTCTTTTTTTGAGTTTAAAGGATTAAAAACTGCAGAGAAAGAATTTATCCTCGAACATTTTCTCGCAACAGCAGATTCTCAAAACCCCGAATGCAAATCGGGAGTCATTATCGACGAAACAGGAACTTTTTTAGCTATGATCAATGGGGAGGATCATCTTATTCTGCACTCGATTGAAACACATTCGGGATGGAAAGAAGGATGGAATAAGCTCTCTCAGATTGAAGAAGAGCTTTCCAAACATTTCTCCTTTGCCTACTCCCACAAATTTGGCTACCTTACCTCCCAACTCTCTAATTCAGGAACTGCCCTCACTGTTCAAGCTTTCCTCCACCTCCCTTGCCTGATTCAACTTGACCAAATCGATGATGTTTTAATGACGGAGCTCGATGATGAGGTGCAAGCAAGCGGTCTAACTGGAACCGATGATTTCATCGGGGATATCGTGATCATTCAAAATCGCTTTACATTAGGTCTGACTGAAGATCACATCTTAGAAGAGATCCATAAAACGGCAACACAACTTTCGAGCAGCGAAAAAAGACTTCGCTCTCATCTCATCGAAACTCCAGATGCTCTCATCGTCGACAAGGTAAGTCGGGCCATTGGCCTTCTCAAGCATTCTTACCAAATTGAAACCAAAGAGGCGTTAAATGCTCTTAGCTTTATTAAGCTTGGGATCGATCTGAAATGGATCGATGGATTAACCGATCAAGCAATCAATCGGATTTTCTTTGAAGTTCGCCGCGGCCACCTTTCCCTTTCTTCGGAAGAAGAGATCCCAAAAGAAAAGCTCGCCCAAAAACGGGCCGACTATTTACAATCGGCTCTAAAGTCAATATCGATCCGAGTATGATTACAGCAATCCTTTTAATGGGTGGGACTGGAGAGCGCTTTGGAAGTGAAACTCCCAAGCAATTTATCAATCTTTCAGGGAAAAAAATCTATCTCCATACCTTAGACGCCTTCCTCCCCTTTTCAGAATTTAAAGAGATCCTCCTTGTCTGCCACTCCGATCACCTTGCCACTGTTCAAAAAGAGGTTGCCTCTCCCCGCATTCGAGTCATTCCAGGGGGGGCCACCCGCCAAGAATCTACCTATAGGGCCCTTTTAGCATGTCATCCAGGCACCACCCATGTTGTGATTCACGATGCTGTTCGCCCCTTCGTCTCTGCAAACATCATCGAGGCTAATCTCGAGGCCCTCAAGACACATGATGCTGTTGATACCTGCATCCCTTCAGCCGATACGATTGTCCATGCAGAGCATTTTGATACCATTACCTCTATTCCCAATAGAGCGCAGTTTCTTAGGGGACAAACTCCCCAGAGTTTTTCTTATCCTCTCCTGTTAGAGGCTCATAAAAAAGCGGTTCAAAAAGATTACTCCGATGATTGCCGCCTTGTTCTCGACTTAAAACATCCAGTTCATATCGTTTCTGGCTTAGAAGATAATATTAAAATCACCAATGAACTCGACTTATTTATCGCTGAGCAACTCATGAGACGAAAAAGTCGCCCTCTCTTTCCCCCTCTCCACTCCCTTCAAGGAAAAACCTTTGTTATTACCGGGGGGACTGGAGGGATTGGATCAGCCCTTGCAGAACTTCTCAAAAAAGAGGGGGCTACCCCCCTGATCCTCTCTAAATCCTCTCCCTCTTACCCTGTTGATCTCACCAATTTCACCGCCACCCAAACCCTCTTTGATTCTCTAGGTCCTATTGATGGTCTCATCAACTGTGTGGGACACCTGTCTCTCAAACCTTTCCACACCCTTACACCTGAAGAGATGGACCACCTGATTGCCTCTAATCTCCATTCCCTCCTCTATAGTTGCCGGTGTGCCCATATCAGACCAGGGGGACATATCATTAATCTCTCCTCCTCGTCCTTCTCCCGTGGACGGAAAGGGTACACCCTCTACTCGTCTGCCAAAGCAGCCATTGTGAATTTCACCCAAGGGCTTGCAGAGGAGTGCCCCGATCTCCATATCAATGCGATCGCCCCTCAGAGAACAGACACCCCAATGCGCCTCGAAAACTTCCCCAATGAGAACCGATCAACCCTCCTCTCTCCCAAAGAGGTGGCAAAAGAAATTTTGAATCTCCTGAGACAAAAAGGGACGACAGCAGCCCTTATTGAAGTTCGAAAAAAATAATTTTTACTGTTGATAAATTTGTAATTATCATTATAATCTTGAATGACTTTAGTAAAAAAAGGATTTTTTATGAGCTTTTATTTACCACTCTCTAAAATAGCCCTTTCCTCTCTTGCAGGGCAGGCACTTTCAACAAGTTTATATCAATCATTTGCAGCATCCCAGCTTTCCGCTCTATCAGCGGCTGTGACCTACTCAGCCCTCGCTAGAATCACAGAAACCGGAGCAGGAACGCGTAGTAAACAAACTAATTTAAAAAAACTCGTTGCCCATCTTGTCGCTGCAGGGGGGACGATCTACCTTACCCCCAAACTCACATCCCTCTTTTTTAAGCAACAGACAAGCTATACTCAAGCAGCTGCATTAACCGCAGGCTCTCTTATAGTTCAACTTTATCCTTTTGGAATCGCCCCCTGGACAATCTATCACAATAGCAGACCTACCCATATATTAGCATTCGACTAATCAAAAGACCCTCTGAGGCAAAAAGCATCAGAGGGCTTTTCTTTGAGACTCTCGAAAAAATGGATGGTTTAGGATCTCCGCTTCGCTCTGAATCCTTCCTGGGTTTGTGATCAGTCCCGTACGAGCATTATACAACAAATCACGTAAACTAGGATCTTTCACATCTTCAGGCTTACTAAACGGACTTCCTGTTGCCATTTCTAAAAGGGTGACTCCAGTGCTATACCAATCATTTTCTGGTCTTACAAGGGCGCAAGCTGGATTCATATAAGGAGGCGTTCCCCCTTGTCTTCTTTCATTTTGATTTTTAGTTGCAAGTCCAAAGTCTGCAATTTTAATCCGATCATCCCCCTCTCTTTCTGGAAGTAAAAGATTGTCAGGCTTAAGGTCTCCATGAACGAGCCCCTCTTTATGCATGGCTCCCACTCCTCGAACGAGATTTCTTCCATACCCCTTAACTTTTGATATTGGAAGAGGACCTCTCTTCACTAATGTCCTAATCGTTTCTTTTTTCTGCTTTCTTGAAAGGGTTGCAATGATTTCTAGCCCTCCCCGGTTCGAAGGCAACCGATCCCCTACTTTATGGTAATAAACATTTCCCGTTAGACGATCTCTTAAAATAAAAGCCTTTGCTGTTTGAAGCTTTCTATGTCTTGGAAGGTTCAAAGTAAGCCCTTCTCCCTCTCTATCCGAATAAGGGATTGCCTTTTCCAAAATTTTAAGGGCAAGAGGTTTTTCAGAAGGCCCCTGCACCTCATAAACCCCTCCAAAACCTCCCTTTCCAAGGGGCTCTCCAATCGAATGAATTCCGTTATCCTTGAGCACTTGAGCTGTTTTTTCTGCTAAATCAGAATCAGCCTTAAAAAGAGGAAACCGGCTTGCCAGCTCACCACTTAATTCGGAGACTGCCGGCTTGATATTTTCCTGGAGCCGACTAGATTCTGGGGATAAAGACCTTGGTTGAGGCAGCCCAAATGGAGCAAACTTACTCCCCAAAACACTCCTCACAATCGCAAGCAATTGGTCTATGAGCCTATCCCGATAATATTAGGTTAAATATTTTTAAAGACCTGCTAAGCTCTCTTCATTTTAACTTCTAAAAGGAGAATCGATGGCAGGAAGATTTGATGGATTAACAGATATGCAATGGGAG
>JAGROK010000082.1 GCA_020440285.1 Chlamydiia bacterium
ATCGATAAGACTTTCAATGAGCTGCCACTGCTTGTCTGATAAACACTGAAATCCAGCCATATTACCTCCCTAGGTGTTAAGAAGGGTAGAGTATAGCATTCAAAACTTTACTTGGATAGATTCATGGAGGCAATTGGTGTTTTGGAAAAAACTTTACCAAATGCTGAATACTTAAAAATAGTGCAACTTGCAAAAATTACTTTTGGAATTCTTAGCAGCAGTGAGGATGCACTTTCTTTTGCACTTCTAGATGAGCAGTTGAAAAGTCTGTAGAGGTTCATACATGCTTTCCATAGCGGAAGTGCCACTACGTAGCCCTTCCGCCATTCAACCCCGAAGTGCGACCTATTTCGCTACATAGGCACGTAGAATTGGTGCAGATACAAGCTGAGCGCCGAGTCAAGGTGATTCACCTTGGCGAAGGGGCATCAGCGCAATAGATGCGTTAATTCTATGGGTTCTATGTAGCGAAATAGGTCGCACTTCGGGGTTCAATAAAGTTCAAAACTGATGATGCTTTGGGGGAGAATTTCCCTTGGCTTTCGGACAAGAGCATCATAATGGCGCTCAAAGTTAGAGGCGTCGAGGATTTCGGTGAAGTGACCTGAGGTGAGGATAACAGAAGGTTTAAGTTCGAGTGTTTGGAGGAGATAATCAAGGCAAGTATCGGTTAATTTAGCGCGCTGTCCCCCTTCAAGAAGGGGAATAACAAAGGTCTTAGTTGCACAGTTTGCCGAGATGGTGAGGGTTGTTGCATGGGGATCATCTTCATAAGCTGGAAGCTCAAAAGCATGCACATTAATATATCCATGGATCTCTTTTCCAAAGCGGGTGATTTCAAGTTCGATCCCTCCACTATTTGATGAGGATGGATGGGTGAGTTTCGCTATATCGTAGCGGACGTTTCCATTTTGAATTGAGGTATGGTGCCACCCATCTCGATGGCAGCTTGTCAGCAATAAGGTGAAGAGAATCAAAAGGTATTTCATGACGCTTTTTTAGATTTGATATGCTCCCCAGTATCAGAGCCGCCTACTAGCAGACCGATGGTGATTGCGGCAATGGTTCCAATGACTGCGGCCGTTGCTTTCTTTCCGTTTGAAGTTTCTTTTTTGGGCTCTTGAGAAGTGGGATAAATTGGAGAGGTAAGAGTGATGGGAGGATTTTCAACAGGTGGAGTGTTTGCCAAAAGAGAGGTGGTGCAAGCAGTCAATAAAATTAAGAGGAATTTTCTCATGGTTTATTCTCCGTTAGTAGGGATTCTTGGATATATTTAAGGGCTAGGAATTGCCAACACAGCCCTTTTTCTTTTAACTCTTTTTCAATATAACTCACAAAGGGTTTCCACTGATTGTCTTGGAAAAATGGAGAGTTAAAAAGGGTCTTTTTGTCGTCTTTAGAAGTTGCACAAAGCTTTTTCCAACACTTTGTAATGTTTTCAAGTCGTTTTTCAAAAGTGGGATGATTACATGTTGTTAAAAGAGAGGGGGTGGTCTGAAGAGATTTGAAAGTATTTAGAAAGGTTTCATGAACATCGAGGAAATCTTTTTTCAGACAGGCCCCTGTTTGGATTAAAGCATGCCCTTTGTAGAGGGTGATTGCTTGAAGAAGTCGCATTTGTCCCCACTGAGCATTTCGGTCGATTTGAAATAAGTGGGCGACCCCAACAGAGGTTGTAAAGATGCCAAGTTCTTGAAATTCATCGGCCTGATAGATTCTCTTAAGAGCTTGAACATAATCGTCCATTGTGGCTTTTCCCACATTTTCAATCGTGAGAGTTATCGATGGAGTAAAGACTTTTTGTTTGGAGGCGATGAAAGCAACCTTTACCCCTTCTTCATATTTTGAAGGATCAGAAATCAGCCATTCCTTGGGAGGGTCAACAAAGGTAAAGAAAGGCTCAGAGGTAAAAAGGAGACAAGGAATCAAGAGAAATAAGAGGTGTTTCATGACGAGCTGCTACTATGGGCAGAAGTGCTGCTATGAACAACGCCTGCGACAACAGCAATTGCAATCGCAAGGCCAAGGCCCCATCCAATCATCGAAGCGCTGATTGTCGAACTTGCAGCTTTTGACGATCCGTAACCTAGAGGTTCGCACCTTTCCTGTCCTTGATTGACACCATATTCACACTCAGAAAGTGCTTCTTCATTTGCATATGTAGGAACCTTTAACATCATCACTGCCAGAGTTATAAGGATCGAAAAGACTTTTTTCATCAGTGCACAACCATTATCTTAGGTAAAGATTACCAATACTATTGAAAAAATCCTTTATCGCCAAGTTTTTTTTAATTTTCTTGTGCTTTTTAAGAGGGTGGGGTTATCATTTTCCCCATGGAAGAGATCAGCGATGTGTGTGTAAGAGAGCCAACGGCCTTTAGTGGTTATCCTGAATGTGAGGATCGCTTTAGCCCTTATTACCTTTATAAGTTTGTTATTGCATCAGGAATGCAGTTTTTAAGACAGGCAGAGTGGTTTTGGGCGGCAAATGTTATGGGAGCCCTTCTTTGGGAGCCTCGGAATGCGATAAAGGCAGGGCAAGATCTTCAGGTGGGTAAAGGGGGCCCTTTTCAGTTTTTTGGGATGAACCCTACCGAGCTTTTGCCTTGGCAGGTAGGAAGGATACCTATTCTCGCACTTCATGGGAAAAACGGGACGCAAGGGATGTTCCTCCAAATGGGAAAATACTTTCAAGAGCATCAAATTGGTCCCCTTTTTACCGTCAATTTAGCGGAAGGGGAGCTTACTGAGGCTGACTGCGATACAATTGATCAAAAGATCGAAGAGATTAAAAGGATTTGCAGGTGCGAAAAAGTCCATCTGTTGGGGTATTCAAGAGGAGCTGAAATTGCTCCTTACGCAGCTCTTGAAAGGGGAACCTACCATATTAATAATGGCTTTTGTTACCAATCGAAGCATTGGACAAATTGGCGAGAGGATATTGGCTTGATTATTCGCATTGGGTCAATGACAACCCAGGAAGAATGGAAACATTTTTCTAGGGAGATGCAAGAAACGATCTGGGAGATCCGAGGTTTAGATGACATCCATATGCCAGAACCTTCCTTAGCAATCCATCATATTGAAGTCAGTGAAACTGGGCACCTAGGTTTGGTGTCTTCAAAGGTCGTGTTTGACCATCTACATTCCATTTTGGGTTGAAAACATTCTCTTTTTTTCCTATATTGTATCTAACGCAGCGTGAGGTACAAAATGAAATCAGTCGATACCGGCAGAGAAAAAGTCAAAAAGATTTGCGAAGTTTTACGAAAGGAAACTCTCGATCCCGCTAAAAAAGAAGGGGATCAAATCATTGCTAAAGCAAGAAGTGAGAGCGAGAAAATCATTGCGGATGCAAAGCGAGATGCAGCTGGAATCCTTGAAGAGGCTCGGAAGAAAGTTGAAGAGGAGCGCAATGTCTTTCAGGCGTCGATTAATCTCGCTGCTAAAAAAAGTATCGAGACTCTCAAACAAGAGATCGATAAAAGATTGTTTAACCCCGAGCTTGCAAGTTTTGTCTCTGAAAAGATGAAAGATCCAAAGGTGATCGCCGATTTAATCAGTGTGATAGTCAGTGGAATTGAAAAAGAGGGGATTAATGGAGATCTGCGGGCCGTTGTTTCTAAAGGGATCAATGGAGAAGCGGTCAATAAGGAGCTAGCGAAGGGAGTCATAGAAAGGTTAGAATCGAAAGGTGTTGATCTTGGTGATATCGGAGGAGGAGCGCAGGTGCAAATCAAGGACCGCAATCTCACGATCGACCTTTCGGATGAAGCCCTAAAGCACTTACTTGCAAGCTTTGTAAGAGATGATTTTCGAGCCATTATATTTGCAGCTGATGTATGAAATATTACTTTTTAGGAAGCATCCTTCCCCCTTTAAAGGTAGGAATTGATCCTGGGATTTTTTTCGAAGACTTGATGACCCTTTTCAAGGACAATATGAGCCCCTCTGATTTAGAAAAGGTCAAGGCGATTCGAACGTATATCGATTTGAAAAATGTCAGGCAACTTTTAAAGAAAGAGGAGATAGACCGCAGGGGAAACTACACGGAGAAAGAGCTTGATGAAGCGCTCGTCAATCAACAAGGTCTTCCGGAGTATCTTTTTGAATACTTGGAAGAAATAGAAAATGTGGATGAGCAGCTTCGCCATTTTTCAAAGGTATTCATCACTTTTTTCAAGGAGATGGAAAAGAAGCATAAGGGGTTTTTGAGGCGCTATTTCCGCTTTGAAAGGGAGTGGAGAGTTTTGCTTGCAGGATATAGGGCAAAAAAACTGGGAGTAGACCCAGCAGTTGAGCTGCAGCATGAGGATTTCCACGACCCATTAGTGGCAGAGGTTTTAGCACAAAAAGATGCCCCTTTTTTTGAGTTTCCTTTTGACTATGCAGGGCTTGGAGAGAGGCTAAAAGGTGTGGAGAAAAAACCGAAAGAGCAATATGAGATGATGGCGAAGTTTCGTTTTAACCGAATGAAAGAAGAGGTGCAAGACGTTTCCTTTTCAGTTGACTATCTTCTTGGATATTTGGTGCAACTCATGATTGTGGAAGATGTCTATGCTCTCGACGAAAAAGAAGGGAATCAAACATTAAGCGAAATTGTGAAAGGATCAGTATGAGTAATGCGAATGGAAAAGTTGTGAAGGCTTTTGGAAACCTTCTTCATGTGAGATTTGAAGGAGATGTTCGTCAAGGTGAAATCGCGATGGTTCAGATCGGAAGCATCTCTGTCAAAGGAGAGGTGATTGAGATTGCTGGAGATATTGCCAAACTGCAGGTTTTTGAAGATGTCAATGGGGTAGAGCTCGAGACACCGGTCGAATTTTCAGGTCACCTTTTAGAAGCAGAGCTTGGCCCTGGGTTAATCAGTGCTATTTTCGATGGACTTCAAAATCCTTTAGAACAAGTTGCTGATGCTTCTGGGATCTTTTTAAAGCGGGGCGTCTACCTTCCCTCCCTTGATCGAAACAAACATTGGGATTATCAGCCTGTTGCAAAAGTGGGCGATGTTTTGGAGCGGGGAGATACGCTAGGAACAACGATGGAAGGACGCTTTCACCACCACATCATGCTCCCTTTTTCTATGAGAGGGAAGTATACCGTTTCATGGGTGGTTAAGGGAGGCTCTTATAATATCGATGAGGTGATTGCCAAGGTTAAAGATGAGAAGGGAAATGAGCATGAGCTTACAATGGTTCAAAAATGGCCAGTTAAAATCCCTTTAATTGAGGGGAAAAAGGTCAAAGCGACCAAGATGATGGATACTGGGGAGAGGGTGATTGACACCCAATTTCCCGTTCTAAAAGGGGGGACTTTTTGTACTCCTGGTCCTTTTGGTGCTGGTAAAACTGTTTTGCAACACCACCTTTCGAAATACTCATCAGTTGATATTGTCATCATCACTGCTTGTGGGGAGCGGGCAGGGGAAGTTGTAGAGGTTTTGAAAACTTTCCCTCATCTCACCGATCCTCATACGAATGAATCGCTGATGAGCCGAACGGCAATTATTTGTAATACCTCGTCGATGCCTGTTGCGGCGCGAGAAGCCTCGGTCTATATGGGGGCGACCCTTGCTGAATACTATAGGCAGATGGGTCTCGACGTTCTCCTCCTGGCTGACTCCACTTCAAGATGGGCGCAAGCGATGAGAGAAATGTCGGGGCGTTTAGAAGAGATTCCCGGTGAAGAGGCCTTCCCTGCGTATCTCTCATCTCGTATTGCTGCTTTTTACGAGCGCTCTGGAGTGATTAAACTCAAAAATGGCAAGCACGGGTCGATGACCATTGCGGGAACGGTCTCTCCAGCAGGAGGAAACTTTGAAGAGCCGGTCACACAGGCAACGCTTGCCGTTGTAGGAGCCTTTTTAGGACTCTCTCGCGCTCGCTCAGATGCTCGCCGCTACCCTGCGATTGATCCTTTGATTTCCTGGTCAAAATATATCGAAGATGTGAGTGATGATTTGCAGGAAAAAGTTGCCGACTGGGATAAGAAAAACGCACTCGCTTTTCGCTTCATCCGTGAAGGGGATGAGATTGGAAAAAGGATGGAAGTTGTTGGAGAAGAGGGGATCACCATTGAAGATCTTGTCGTCTATTTAAAGGGAGAGCTTTATGACTTTTCGTATCTCCAACAAAATGCTTTTGATAAAGAGGACGCTTACTGCCCTTTAGATAGGCAGATTGTATTGTTTGGTTTGATTCAAGAGATTTTCAACGCTGATTTTAGTTTTAATGGACATGATGAAGCGCGGAACTTCTTTTTAAGCCTTCAGAGCGATATTAAAAACATGAATTTCATGCCCTTTAACTCAGATGGATATCATAGGGCTTATAAGAGTATTACCCATCGAATTGAAACAGCCACAGGGAATTTAGTATGAATAAAATTTATGATAGGATCGTTGACATTCGTGGAAACCTCATCACCGTCATTGCAAAGGGGGTGAAGCTTGGAGAGCTAGGGAAAATTCATCGAAAATCGGGAGATACAACCCTTGCTTCTGTCCTCAGTATTGATGGTGAAAAAGTCACCCTTCAAGCTTTTGAGAACCCTCGAGGGGTTTCGACCGGGGATCGGGTTAGCTTTTTGGGGCATGAGATGCAGGCAACAGCGGGCGAAGCGCTCCTTGGACGGCGTCTAAATGGAAGTGGAGAGCCTATCGATGATGGCCCTGAAGTGATAGGGCAAAAGATTGCGATTAACCAACCCTCTTTTAACCCGGTAAAACGGATTGTTCCCCATCAGATGGTTAACACAAACATTCCGATGATCGATGTGTTTAACTGTCTTGTGAAATCACAAAAAATACCCATTTTCTCCATTGCGGGGGAACCTTACAACCAACTCCTCATGCGGATTGCAAACCAGACCGATGCTGATATCGTCATCATTGGGGGAATGGGACTCCGTTATGATGACTACCAAGCCTTTATCGACAATGCAGAAAAATCGGGATCGATGGAAAAAACGGTGATGTTTATCCACCGCGCAACAGACCCTGCTGTTGAGTGTCTACTTGTTCCTGATATGGCCCTTGCGTGCGCTGAGCAATTTGCCGTTAAGGATAAAAATGTCTTGGTCCTTTTAACCGATATGACTGCTTTTGCAGATGCGATTAAAGAGATTATGATTACAATGGACCAGGTTCCTTCAAACCGAGGATATCCTGGCTCCCTTTATTCAGACTTAGCCTCTCGCTATGAAAAGGCGGTTGATATCGATGGAAGTGGATCGATCACAATTATTTCTGTGACAACGATGCCAGGAGGAGATGTCACCCATCCTATTCCTGATAACACTGGATACATCACTGAAGGGCAGTTTTACTTGCATGGGGGAAGGATCGATCCTTTTGGCTCTCTTTCTCGATTAAAACAGCAAGTGATCGGAAGTGTTACGAGGGAAGATCATGGAGATATCGCCAATGCGCAGATCCGCCTTTATGCGGAATCGAAGAAAGCAAGAGAGCGGCAGAGCATGGGGTTTCGCCTTTCCCGGTGGGATGAAAAGCTTCTTGAATACTCCTTCCTTTTTGAGGAAAGGATGATGGATCTTGAGGTGAATATCCCTCTTGAGGAAGCTCTGAATTTAGGATGGCAGACGATTGCTGAGTGTTTTGATCCCCATGAAGTGGGAATAAAGCAAGACATGATCAATAAATATTGGCCTAAATAGGGATATATGGCGCAGATAAAACTGACAAAAATGGAGCTGAGAGATCAGCAATATAAATTGAAGCAACTTGAAAAGTACCTTCCAACGCTTCAACTTAAAAAGGCGATGCTTCAAGCAGAGGTTAATCAAGCTATATATGAAATCGAGGGGCTCACTCGAGAATTCCATGCTCAGAAGGGGCTATGCGAGTCATTCCAATCTTTATTTAGCGATCCTGAATCGGAAGCGGTGTATGATGGAGCGCAAGTCGATGATGTTCAAAAGAGATATGAAAACATCGCAGGTGCTGAAATTCCATTTTTTGAAAAAGTGATCTTTAGACCGAATGAATATTCCCTCTTTGAATCTCCCCTTTGGGTCGATTCTGCAATGGAGCAGGTGAAAGAGCTTGTGGTTGCAAAGGAAAAGATCGAAGTGGTCAAAGAAAAGAAAAGGATCTTGGAAAAAGAGCTTCGAGAGGTTTCGATACGGGTGAATCTATTTGAAAAGATTTTGATTCCCCGCACTCAGGCAAACATTAAGAAAATCAAAGTCTTTTTAGGGGACCAAGAGCTCGCATCGGTTGCTCAAGCGAAAGTAGCGAAAGGCAAAATCGAAAAAAGAAAAAAAGAAGAGGAAGAGGGATGACCATTATCAAGGTGAAGAAAACCCTCTTTATCGGTGTTAAAGAAGATATCGATATCTTCTTTAAAAGGGCTCAAGAAAAGGGGTTTATTGAGTTTTTGAGCAAAAAAGGAAGGCGCTCTCTTGACTATCCCGACCATGTTCAAAAGCTGATGAAAGCTTTGGCGATTCTTCGGAAAGAGCCCCATAGAAAGCAAGCAAGCAGCACAAAAGATCTCGATGCTAAAAAGCTTGCCCATGCCGTTGTTGAAAGTGCTGAGTGGTTAGAGAGATTAGAAGAACAAAAGCGCCTTTTTCAAGCTGAGATTTCTCGGATTGAGCCTCTTGGAGACTTTTCTTTAGAGGAGATCCGAAGGATTGAACAAGAGTCGGGGCGCCACATCCAATTTTTTTGTGTGAAGCGGGCAAAACTCAAAAAGATAGAGCTTGATCCAGCCCTGATTCCGATTGGTTCTGAATATGATATGGAATACTTTATGACGATTAGTCATCAAGTAGAAAGCTTTCATGGAATGATAGAGATGCGCTTTGAACGCTCATTGTCACAACTTGAAAGTGAGCTAGAAATTGCTGAGCTTAAAAAAGCGCAATGCATGCAGGAGCTAAAAGAGAATAGCGCTTACGTCGACTTTTTAAAAGAGCATCTTATCGAGGCTCTTAATCACTACCATTTAGTCAGTGTGAGTGATGATGTTTCGACACACATGAACGATTTCTTATTTGCTATTGAAGGGTGGATCCCTGAAAATCGCTTGCATGGACTTTTTCCTCTTCTAGAGGGGCTAGGAATCCATGCGGAAGAGGTTGCTGTTGAAGAGGGGGAGAGAATTCCAACCTATATGGAAAACAAAAGCTATGGAAAGATTGGAGAAGATCTTGTCCATATTTATGACACTCCAGCAACGAGTGATAAAGATCCTTCAAAGTGGGTCTTTTGGGCTTTTGCGATCTTCTTCGCGATGATTATTTCTGATGCGGGATATGGCCTCCTTTTTCTATCACTTGCCCTTTTCCTTCGCCTGAAGTTTAAACATGTGAAGCCAAGTGGCAAACGGTTTTTTAGACTCTTTACTGTCCTTTCGACCTTTTGCATTATTTGGGGAGTATTATCGGGCTCTTATTTTGGCCTTGAGCTTGCGCCGACAAATCCCATGAACAAGGTCTCATTCATCAATTACATGGCAGAAAAAAAAGCGGACTACCATATCGCTGAGCAAGATGAGGTTTACAAGGAGCTCATAGAGAAATTTCCACAACTTCGAGATGTTTATGATGGGGCAGAGTTTCTTCAAAAAGGGGTGGTGGTCAAAGATGGATTTACAAAATATGAAATCTTGAATGATTTTCGTGATAGCATTTTCATGGAGTTAGCCCTTCTTGTGGGGGTAATTCATATTAGCCTTTCCCTTTTGCGTCACCTTCCCCGCCATTGGGCAGGAATGGGGTGGGTTTTCGCCATTGTTGGTGGCTATCTCTTTTTCCCTAAGCTTCTCGGTACAACCTCGATGATCCACTTTATGTATATCTTTCCAAAGGCTGAGGGGTTTGAAATAGGACAGCAACTGTTTTGGGGAGGGATCGCCCTTGCCCTAATCCTTGCCCTTTTTCAAAACAAGTGGAAAGGTTTTATTGAGCTGACTAAACCTATCGAATTATTTGCAGATATTTTATCTTATCTCCGTATTTATGCCTTGGGACTTGCTGCAATGATCCTTGCTGGAACCTTTAATGAGATGGGGGTAAGTCTTGGCTTTGCTGCTGGTTTTTTTGTCATCCTTGTGGGACATTTGATCAACATTAACGTAGGAATTATGGGGGGAACGATTCATGGTCTCCGTTTGAATTTTATCGAGTGGTATCACCACTCTTTTGAAGGGGGCGGAAGACTTTTTAATCCATTGAAACGACTTAAATCCAAATAACAAAAAATAAAATTTAGAGGAGAATAATTAGATGAATTTTGAAATGGTAGGTCCCGCGATGGTCCTAGGTCTTTCTTGTTTAGGAAGTGCAATTGGATGTTCAATTGCTGGAATGGCATCTCATGGAGTGATGGCTAGAGTAGAAGAAAACCATGGAAAATTTATTGGAATGTCGGCTCTTCCTTCATCACAATCGATTTATGGATTCGTTCTTATGCTCCTGATGAAGAATGCAATTCTTGCTAATTCATTGACCGCTTTAAATGGCATCGGTATTGGCGTTTTTATCGGCCTTGCCATTATGTTTTCGGCGATTTATCAAGGAATGTGCGCGGCAACAGGGATCCAAGCCTCAGCAAAGCAACCTGCGGTCTATGGAAAATGTCTTGCTGCTTTAGGAATTGTTGAATCCTTTTCCCTTTTCGCATTTGTGTTTGCCTTATTACTCATTTAGTAGTATTAGTAGGGCATGAGGAAAGAAAAGGATTCGATGGGGACTGTAGAGGTTCCTGAAGATAAATATTGGGGAGCGCAAACCGAGCGCTCTAGGCAAAACTTCCCTGTCGGGGGAGAAAAAATTCCCATTGAAGTGGTTTATGGTCAGGCTATTGTCAAAAAAGGGGCTGCGATTGTTAACAACGAGATGGGGCTCCTTCCCGATGATAAATGCGCTTTGATCAAAGAGGGGGTTGATGCCATTTTGCGAGGAGAGCTCGATGACCACTTTCCCCTGGTAGTGTGGCAAACAGGTTCTGGAACGCAAACCAATATGAATGTCAATGAGGTTGTGAGTAACTACGCGATCAAAAAAA
Organism: Chlamydiia bacterium; assembly: GCA_020440285.1. GTDB lineage: Bacteria > Chlamydiota > Chlamydiia > Chlamydiales > Simkaniaceae > Neptunichlamydia. The sequence continues at coordinate 11,035 of JAGROK010000082.1, forward strand.
AGGGAGGGGTCATGGGGTCGAAAGATCCGATTCATCCCAATGACGATGTAAACAAGTCGCAATCCTCAAACGATACCTTTCCAACTGCCGCTCATATTGCTGCCGTTCTTAAAGTTAAAAACCATCTCCTCCCGAATCTTGAGATTTTTCTAAAAGGGCTTCAAGAAAAAGCAAAAGCGTTTAAAGACATTGTGAAAATAGGGCGGACCCACCTTATGGATGCTGTTCCCCTGACCCTTGGTCAAGAGTTTTCAGGGTATGCCTCGATGGTTGAATATGGGATCCGCGCCATTAAAAATGCCCTTCCCCACCTCTCTGAAATTGCCCTTGGAGGAACTGCTGTTGGAACAGGTTTGAATACCCCTAAGGGATTTCCTGAACGTGTTGCAGAAGTGATTTCTGAACTAACCGGCGCCCCTTTTACCTCTGCTCCTAATAAATTTGAAGCAATAGGTGCAGATGATGGGATGGTTGAAATGAGTGGAGCCCTCCGTTTGCTTGCGGGATCCCTACTAAAAATCGTTAACGATATCAGATGGATGGCCTCAGGTCCCCGCTCAGGGATTGGAGAACTTATCATCCCTAGCAATGAACCAGGATCCTCGATCATGCCGGGGAAAGTAAACCCCACGCAGTGTGAGTCCCTTTCTCAAGTATGTGTGCAGGTCATGGGAAACGATGTTGTGATAGGGATGGCTGGATCGCAGGGGAATTTCGAGCTGAACGTCTACCGCCCTGTGATGATTTATAACCTGTTGCAATCGATGCAACTCTTAGGGGATAGCACGAAAAATTTCTATGAGCGGTGCTTGAAAGAGACTGAGGCCAATCGAGAGCAGATCGATCTTTTAGTCAAAAGGTCCCTCATGCTTGTAACGGCTTTAAATCCTGTCATTGGGTACGACAAGGCGGCAGAGATTGCTAAAAAAGCTCACAAAGAAAACAAGACCCTCCGCGAAGTGGCCCTCGAGCTTGGCTATCTAACAGCTGAGACATTTGATGAAGTGGTGGACCCCAAAAAGATGACCCACCCACTCGATTAACGTCCTCTATAAATATCCCACGCAAGGCGGAGAATGTTTGCTAGATCAACATAAACCCGCCCTTCTTTCATCGCTTTAACGACTGAGATTCCGGTGGCGGTAAGAACCCCAAGGGCAAAGATGTAAAGAAATCCATCTCGCTCGGTAAGGGCAGAGGCTCCAAGTAAGAGTCCTGCTCCTCCTGTCACTGCAGCGATATCTTTGTCCATCTTGAAAAACTTCAGACCGATCCCTGCTGTTGTAATCGAAAGGAGAGACAGGCCTGCAAGTAAGGCCTTGGTATTTCCATTCTGGAGGGTTGGGTTAGGTTTTCCCCAGCGATCCTCAAGTACTGCTTGATAAAAAGTTCTTTGATTGTTGTTCTGGGGCTGGAATTGTGCTTCCATGATAACTTTCCTCCTTCACAAGGGTTTATCTGGGCACGAGTGTACTTTTCAAGGGGATTTTTGTCACACTATTTATCGTTGAAAAACTCGGTTCTTTAGGGCCGGGGTTAAACTCCTTTATAGATATCCCATCCTAGGCGGAAAAGTTTTGCTAGATGAAGAAGCTTTGATAGGTCAACATAAACCTGTCCTTCTTTCATTGCTTTAGCAGTTGAGATCCCGGTGGCGGTAAGAATTCCGGGTGCAAGAATATAGAGAAACCATCCATCTTTTTCGGTGAGAGCAGAGACTCCAAGCAATACTCCTGTAGCGGCTGTAGCTACAGCAAGGTCTGTATCCATTTTGAAAAATTTTAGACCAATCACAGCTGTTGCAACCGAAAAGAAAGACACGCCTAAGAGCAAGGCTTTGGTGTTCCCATCCTGGAGGATTGGGCTTGGCTTTTCCCAACGATCTTCGATTAATGCCTGATAAAACGTTTTTTGATTATTGACCTGGTACCCCCTGTCCAAACTCTTCCTCCCCATAAAGTTTAGCTGGGTCTGAGTATACCCTTCAAGGGGCTTTTTGTCACATTATTTATCATTAATAGGGAGGCCCAAGCGAGCGAGAAGAAAGCGGAAGACAAGGATGGGGTGGGTAAAAAAATGTTTAATAAGGTTGCCGTAGGTAACGCTCGTAATTTTTTTTTGAATGAGCTCTTTTTGAAACAGGCAAGCATCGGCAATCCAATCGGGGTAGGGAGGAGGAAGTGGGGGAAGGGCATCTAGAGGAAAGAAGGCGACCCCTTGCGTTTCTCCGGTTAAGGTGGCTTTTCCAGCTTCGATCTGACACTCGTAGAAATGGGTGAAGCGGGCAAGCTTACATAGGGGAGTGTATTCTGCAATTTTCCGGACAAGGGAGACAGAGTATCCCGTCTCTTCTTCACACTCTCTTAAAGCAGCTTTTTCGGGAGTCTCTCCTAAGTCAATCCCCCCCCCAGGAAGGACCCAAACAGGGACATCGCGCCTTTTAATGAGAAGGATTTTTTTTCGGTCGGGAGAGAAGATGATCCCGTTGACACTTTCTTCTTGATGATCCATACTGACATAAATTTTATAGATGTTATGCGCCTGAGTCAATGTTTCATTTTCCTCTTTTTACTCCTCTGTAGTTGTGGGCGGTGTTATCTTTCTGTCAAAAGGGAGCCTATCGATCAAACCAGCCTTGCAAGCACCTTCGTGGGAAGTCCCGATCCGAGACAGAAAAGTCCCCCAAAAGGGCTAGAGCTAATTTTGGAATGGATTCTTCCAGGCCATATCATGCAAGAGGAGCCCACCCTTGTTTTAAGCATCATTTACAAAAACCATACTGAAGAGAAAGTATGCTATCCTATCATGAAAAGGTGGGGAACCACGACCTATTCTGTTGTGGGAGAAAAATATCAAGAAAAAGGGGGCCTTTTAACCTATAAAGCAGAGATTATAGGGAAGAATGAAGAGGTCATCAAGGAATGGAAGCAGCAGCTTTGGGTCGATCTCATTGCAATTGATTAAAGATTTATTTAATTCTGGACAGGTTCATATTGGGAAGAGGAGGCTTTTGGTAGTGTGCGGTGAGCATATAGAATCAGCTCCTCTGTTGTTTTCCAGTCAATGCACGGGTCGGTAATCGAAAGGGCATTTCCTCCTTGAAGATGACTTTCTAACATCATCCCCATTAGAAGGTGATTTCCCTCCTCGATCTGTTCTAAAACCGAGCAAAAGGCGAGGGGTTGTTTTTTCGGATCTTTTTGAGAATTTCCGTGGGCGCAATCGATGAGAAGTCTTGAATTAAGACCATAGAGGCGCTGTCTATGAATGGCCTCTGAAACAGCTAAGTGTTCATAATTTGGAGATTCGTGCGATCCACGAAGGACTAAATGGGTATAAGGGTTTCCCGATGTTTTTAAAGAGGAGATTTTTCCTTCATGGTTGATCCCTACGGAGGCTTGTGGGTGGCGGGCAGCGAGGGCTCCACAAATGGCGTGATCGAAATTTCCATCGGTTTCATTTTTGAACCCAATGGGCATGGGAAGGTGGGAGGCCATTTGGCGGTGAATTTGGGAGGTTGAGGTGCGCGCCCCAATAATTCCCCATGTGATCGCATCTTGTGTGTAAGGGGTGAGGGCTGGATCGAGAAACTCAGTGGCAATCGGCACCTCCATTTCAGTCAGTTTGATTAAAAGCTCTCTTGATGCGATTAGCCCCTTCTCGATTTCATAGCTTCCATCTAGATATGGATCGTAAAGAAACCCCTTCCACCCAAATTGGGTTCTTGGTTTTTCTAAGAAGACCCTCATGATGAGAAAAATGCGATCGCTCACCTTATTGGAGAGCTCTTTTAGCCGGACGGCGTACTCGAGGGCAATTTCAGTGTCATGGATTGAGCAAGGTCCAGTTGCGATAATAAGCCTTTCATCTTCTCCACGCATAATATGTTCGGCAGTGGTGCGAAAATGGGAAACCATAACTCTTTGTTTTTGAGAAAGGGGTAAGTTAGAGTGAACAGTTTCAGGTGTTGGAAGGGGAGTAAAAAATGACATAAACCGATTATCCGTTCCTTTAAAACTTGCAGATTAGCATAATGGAACTATTATGGAAATAATTCGACGCAAACTTCTTTATCTTCTAGGAGGAGTTGTCCTCCTTTTTCTCCTTGCGATTGGCTTGTTCTGGGCTCATTTAAGAGAAAAAGAGAGGATTGCAATCGGAGGAAAAGGGAGTGAGGGAGAAATTCTTTCTGAGATCATTGCTCAGCTTATCGAACATGACCTAAGAATCCCTGTAAAAAGAGAGTGTCAAGTTGAAGGAACTCTCATTCTTTTCGAAGCGTTAAAAGCCAATCAAATCGATCTTTACGTCGAGTATACAGGAACGGCTTTAACAGCTCTTTTGCGCAGGAAAATAGAGGGAAAATCCCCTTCAGACATTTTTGATGAAGTAAAAAAAGGGTTGCATGCATTTGATATCATTGCCTTTCCTTCTTTGGGTTTTCAAAATCGTTATGCGGTGATGATGAATCCTGAAATTGCAAATCAAGTGAGGATCTCAACCCTCTCTGATTTATCGAAGAAAGGGGATGGGTTAAAGATCCGCTTTGACCAAGAATTTTGCGCTAGAGAAGAGTATAAAATACTAGAGGAGAAGTATCAGATTCCTTTGAGCTTAATGCAAATGATGGACCATATTCTTCTTTATCTAACACTCCAAAAAAAGGGGTGCGATGTCATTAATGGATACACGACGGATGGGTTTTGCAAAGGGCTTAAAATCCTTGAGGATGATAAGAGCCTCTTTCCCTCCTATGAAGCGATCCCCATTGTCCGGAAAGACATTTTAAATCGTTATCCAGGGCTTAAAGAAGTACTGAGAAAATTGGAGGGGAAAATCTCTATGGAAGAGATGCAAGAGATGAATTATAAGGTGGAAAGGAATGGGGAATTAATCTATAATGTTGCGAAGACTTTTTTAAATTGCCATACACTTATTTGATTCATGATAGAATTACAACAGACTATAGAGCGCCTAAATGATTGGATTTGGGGTCCCCCTCTTCTTATTTTACTTGTTTATGTTGGGATTTACTTAACGATTCGGACTCGTGCCCTTCAATTTCGTTATTTGCTTTATGCTCATAAGCTCGCTTTTAGCCGTCATGATGATAATGCTAAGGGGGATATTAGCCATTTTCAAGCATTGATGACAGCCCTTGCAGCAACCATTGGAATTGGAAGCATTACGGGAGTGGCAACGGCGATTGCGGTTGGAGGAATGGGGGCTCTACTTTGGATGTGGGTTGCTGCCCTTTTTGGAATGGCCACCAAGTATGGAGAAGCAATCTTAGCTATTAAGTACCGTGTGACCGATGAGCTTGGAGAGATGTGTGGTGGTCCTATGTACTACATCCACAAAGGGATGGGGTGGAAGTGGCTTGCAGCTCTTTTTGCTATTTTTGGGGCAATCACAGCGATTGGAACGGGGAATATGGTTCAGTCGAATTCAGTTTCCCATGCCCTTTTGGATCTCTTTCATCTAGACCCTATCTATTCAGGAATTGCCCTGATGCTCCTAGTGGGGGTAGCCCTTATTGGAGGGATTAAAAGCATTGGGAAAGTTGCGGGGATTTTGGTTCCTGCAATGGCCCTTTTTTATATTATTGGGGGACTGATCATCATTTTTATGAGGGTGGAAGAGATTCCTGCTGCCTTCTCCCTTATTTTCCGATCAGCCTTTAGTGGGCAAGCTGCGGTAGGTGGATTTGCAGGGGCTAGTGTGATGCTTGCCATTCAAATGGGGATTTCGCGGGGGGTATTTTCAAGTGAAGCAGGGTTGGGAAGCTCACCGATTGCAGCTGCAGCTGCTAAAACCGATACTCCAGGACGGCAGGCTTTAGTCTCAATGTGCAGTGTTTTTATCACCACAGGGATTGTTTGTACCATTACCGGTCTTGTCATTGCAGTCTCTGGAGTCTTAGGAGAGCTGGGGCCTAATGGAGAGGTTCTTGACGGATCTGCGATGGCCCTTCGCGCCTTTGATCGGATCATTCCATATGGGGGGCTGATCGTGACCATTGCATTGATTCCTTTTGCCTATTCAACCATACTAGGGTGGGCTTACTACGGCGAAAAATGTGTCGAGTATCTTTTTGGCTATCGGGTCACTAAACTCTACCGCATTCTCTACACCCTTGTTATTTTTCCAGGAGCGATTCTAGGGCTTAAACTCATCTGGGGATTTGCAAATATGATGAATGGGCTAATGGCCTTTCCAAACCTCATCGCCCTTTTTGTCCTCACTGGGGTGATTGCAAAAGAGACCCGCTTTTTTGAAAAGTTATTAAGAAAAGAGAAAGAAGAGCGTGCCATTAAACGGAAAAACCGTAATTGAAACAAAGCGGTTATACCCCGAAGTGCGACCTATTTTTCCTTTATCATCCACATATAGCTGAATTAGTTTAAAATAGTAATAATTGGACAGAAGATTTTCATTGAAAATGAAGCGCGGAGAGCGAAGCTGGCTTCGTGTAAGGTAAGCAAGATCGAGCGTAAAATTTTCGGTGAAAAGA
>JAGROK010000083.1 GCA_020440285.1 Chlamydiia bacterium
ATTTCTTAAATTTTTGAGCAGATTTTTTCTTTTCACTTTGATCACATTGTCCAAAAGACAAGGGGTCAAAGTGAAAAGGAAAAAGGTGCCAAAAAGAATGGGATAAAAAAACATCTTTAATATTGGATAGGTTCTTCCATCTGAAATGAGTTCATTTATTCTTTAATGCCAAAAAAGAAAAAAGGTTATTCCCAGCACTCATTGTAGTATTTATTTACAAAGAGATCGTGATCCATGCTCAGGGCAACACAATCGGGAAGGACCCAATTCCTGGAAATGACAGGAGGGGTTAGTCCATGAACAAGATGCAACAGTTGATGGAGTTCCAACATGGTTTGGGAATTTCCCCTGGCGGTTACCATTGACTGGACCCCTTTCCAGTAAAAAGAAGCAAGTCTTGACTTGAACTCCTGAATTGATTGAGGGTCTGCTTTGTTTAGCGGAAAATTGACAAGAAACGTGAACTCTTTTTCCATGCCATCTAAAAACTTTGCTTCTTCCTCATTCTTAAGAGCATGAAACCAATGCATCGGATAATCACGAAATTGACTATTTTCCAACCAAACGATAGAGGTAGGATTATTTGGGTTGCAATTTTCCTCTTCAATCATCCTGTTTGCCAGATGAAAAAACCGTCCGTAGCGGGCTCCTATTGGCGTTGCAGAATAATTTATTTTCCTATCCTCTGGATTGAAATGGTTAAAAATTTGATCTAGGGATGTTTGAGGATTATCTTTTAACATTTGACGTGCTTCGGTAAGTTTTTGATGTCGTTTGTTTCCAAATGTAAATTGTTGCTCTTCATAGCTTGTGTAATCTTTTCCATATATTTGATAAACATGGCTTTGGTGAATAGGGTCACTAAATCGAGCAATAAGGGGGAGCCCTTCTTGAATAAAACGATCAAAATACACTTTTGTCTCCGCTAAAGAGGGCTTTTTCTCGATAGCAAATGCGAGAAATTCCTCGAAATCACTTGTTTTGGAGTTAAGCACCATCTTTTGGAGCTCTTCTTTTTCCACGTTGCAATGATCAAATGCAATCTCTTTCCAGTTTTTAGGGAACATGACTCGAAGTAAAGATAGGTTGTGATTTTGAAGGATCGTTTTCTGGTGGGCCTTAATCTCCTCGGTGCTCAACGTAGTAGCAAGAAGGAGGTGGGCGACTGCAGGCTCAAAATTTGCTTCAATAGCGATATCAAGTAATCTATGCAGGGACTCTTTGTCGTTAGCAAAGAGCTTCACAAGAGCATCTAGAACGTCGTGGTGGTAGACTACGTAGTCTTTAAAGTCACTTTTCCGCCTATTGAAAAGATGTATTTTTATCTTTTCTATCGTAGCCTGCGATGCAGGCTCTCCTTGAAGTAATGGTCTAAAAAGGGAATAGAGATTATCATCCTTTTTAAGGATATCTTTTCCGATAATATCCAGAGACGCGTCACTTTTTTCCAGAATTAGCGCTTGGAGCTCTATATCATCAATGATTGAAGGGAGGGTTTTGCTAAAAGCGCAGAATTTATCTATTTCATCATCCCAACGAAACCTGACCGCTTCTTTAAAAAACTTAGCTCTTAACTGATCGTTTTTGCAGTTTTCCACAAATCGATAAAAACTTTCGGTGAAACGCTCTCCATACATAGCTTCCATAAGCTTTGGGCTTTGAACCAGCGTGGTATTGAAATCCTTGTTGAAAGAGGAAACGAACATCTCAAGATGTTCTACAGGTACCTCTGATAAGTAGGAGATCATTGACAAGAGCTTTTGATCGTTGGTCACCTTTTCAAGAATGGGTCTTGCCTTATTAAAAAAATCAGGGTCTTTAAAGGAGCTTGAGTAAGAATAATTAAAACGTTCAAAAATAACGAGCCTTTCCTTAAAGGTCATAGATTCTCGGATAAGATAATATCCTGATAATAAGAGAGAGCTTGTCTTATCTATCTCTTGGATGAGTCTCATGCAGAGTTGTTGCCTTTCTTCCTTGCGCTCGATTCCTTTGAGAGTTGTCTGAAATGGCTCTCCAAGCTGCTTGATTACTTCATCAGAGACCATGTAGTCCAAAAGGTTTCCTGAGAGATAACTGGCTTCAAGCTGGCGGATGAGTTCGGTAGAGAAGCGAGGAGCAATTCTTGCAATGAGTCCCTTGTCCTCTGGTCTTACCTTTTGTAAGCAAGCTATAAGAGCCTCCCTTTTTTCGCCAGAGCAAGCAAGTAACCCTTCGAGGACTTTTATTCGGTTACTAGCAGAGTCTTTAACCAATTCTTTTACAGTTGGAGCAAGTTTTTTTAATTCTTCTTGTTGGTGACTCCTATCAGAGATCCAACCACATATAATAAAATCAACAGAGTGCAGAGGAGTCTCCTCAAACAGTAGAATATAAAGGTCAACAAACTCTTCTCTTTTGTCGATTGGAACTTTTGATACGGCTTCCAATAGATCTCGAAAAAAAGAGTTTTTTGAAATAGGGTTGCTTTCTTCATATTCAGTTTTAAAAGCCCGGGCAAGTTTCAAAGCTAAAGTTAAAACAGACGTTCTTTGAGAATGCTCGACTTGTTTAAGGACGAAACTCAGGGTAGTAACATTATAAGGTGGCAAGATGTTTAAACTCAGTTCATTTTCTGGAAGAAACTGGAGTATTTCGCATAATTGTTCAATCAGCGAGGGGTGAAGTTCGTTTTCGTTCCATAATTTTATTAGCGTTTCAACATCTGAGCGCATACGATCTTTATGCCTCTGAGGGAGTGTATCGAGGACAGTCTCTACTGCATCTGAATAGGTGAGTAGAGGAAGAATTTTTGAGGCGAGCGCTTGAACTTCGTTTGATATGTCTGGGTATTGGCTAGACATTCGATCTAATGACTTTTTAAACCATTCAACATCAAGAACTTGTATTTTTCCGCTATGGTTGGACATGATTTGTATAATATCGAGCGCTTCTTGTTGTTCTGCCTTTAAAGCCCCCTCTGTTGGCTCAAATAATGTGGCAATTTTCTGTTGATTTTGGACTGAAAAATCGCTGTTATATGAAAATAAACTCATAAATTATTACTCCTTTTTAATAAAACAATAATTATACAATAAATTATAATTTATTGGTACTTATTAATTGAACAAAACTATGCTTCTTTCTTATTATAAATAACTTATGTCTTTTATTAGTAGGCGGTGGTTGATCCTATTTTGATCAAGGCTATCTTTTTTTTGGAGGATTTGCTAAGGTCTTCTTGATGAAATATGACCATGCAGAGATAGAAAAAAAGTGGCAGAAGATCTGGAAAGACAAAGAGCTTTTTAAAGCGAAGTGGGATCCTTCTAAGCCAAAATATTACATTTTAGATATGTTTCCCTATCCTTCTGGGGCAGGGCTTCACGTGGGCCATGTGACTGGGTACACAGCAACCGATATTCTAGCCCGTTACAAAAGGCAGCAGGGGTATAATGTTCTCCACCCAATGGGATGGGATAGTTTTGGCCTTCAAGCCGAGCAGTATGCGATTCGGACGGGGACTCACCCGAAAGAGACCACAGAAAAAAACATTAACACCTATAGAAGGCAGCTTCAATCCCTCGGTTTTAGTTATGATTGGGATCGGGAGTTTGCAACGAGTGATCCAAGTTATTACAAGTGGACACAATGGATTTTTACAAAGCTTTACGAAAAGGGGCTTGCGTATGAGGCTGAGATTCTTGTCAATTATTGTCCTAGTCTAGGGACTGTGTTGGCAAATGAAGAGGTAGAAAATGGAAAGTCAAAAGAGGGGGGATATCCTGTTGAAAGGCGCCCTCTTAAGCAGTGGGTCTTAAAGATCACTGAGTATGCTGAGCGTTTGCTAAACGATCTCGACACCCTTGATTGGCCCGATTATCTCAAAACGTTGCAGCGAAACTGGATTGGAAAAAGTGAGGGAGCTCGCATCACCTTCCTTGAGAACGAAACAAAGCAACCGATTACAGTTTTCACAACCCGCCATGACACCCTATTTGGGGCCACTTTTTTGGTTGTCTCTCCAGAGCACCCCATCTTAAAACAGATTACAACTTCAGAGCAGCAAGGAAAAGTGGATGCTTACCTTAAAGAGACGGCGAAAAAAAGTGACTTTGAGAGGACCGAGCTTGTTAAGGAAAAGACAGGCGTTTGGACGGGTTCATATGCAATCAACCCTGTTAATGATGAGCTAATTCCTATTTGGGTGGCAGACTACGTTTTGATGGGGTATGGAACAGGTGCTGTGATGGGTGTTCCTGGAGGGGATGAAAGAGATTTTGAGTTTGTCAAAAAATATGGCCTCCCTGTGATCCCTCCTTATGATCCTCTCATTGAAGAGGTCCCTCCAGACATGACAAAGGAGGACCTTCGGTTAGAGGTTCTCGCGGGGAAAAGGTGTTCAACCTTGGGGGGAACAATCATCAATGGAAAAAGTGAGAAGTTGAATATTAATGGCCTTGAAATGGAAGCTGCGAAAGAGGCTGTTGCTCACTTCCTTGAAAAAGAAGGGGTGGGAGAGAGGTGTACGACTTATAAACTTCGTGACTGGCTTTTTTCTCGGCAACGTTATTGGGGCGAGCCCGTTCCGATTCTCCACTTTGAAGATGGAACGATGCGTCCTTTGGATTTAGATGAGCTTCCATTGACCCTTCCCGATGTGACGGAGTACCGTCCTCAAGGAGAATCAAAGACCCCTTTGGACAATGTGACAGATTGGGTCCATATAACCGATCCTAAAACAGGGAAAAAGGGGAGGAGAGAGACGAATACAATGCCGCAGTGGGCAGGATCTTGTTGGTACTATCTCCGCTTTTGTGATCCCCATAACCAGGAAAAAGCGTGGGGAGAAGAGGAAGAAAAATATTGGATGCCCGTTGATCTCTATGTAGGAGGGGTGGAGCATGCCGTTCTTCACCTTCTCTATTCTCGCTTTTGGCATAAAGTTCTCTATGATGCAGGGTATGTTTCAACCATTGAACCTTTTCAAACGCTCCGCAACCAGGGGCTGGTGACCGCAAAGTCATATAAAAAACCTGGAGGGGGGTATGTCTCTCCCGAGGAAGCTGAAGGGAAGGAAGGGTTTGAAGAGCTTGTTGAGAAGATGTCAAAGTCGAAACTCAACGGGGTTACCCCTGATGAGATCGTGCAAGAGTATGGCGCAGATTCTCTTCGGCTCTACGAAATGTTTATGGGTCCCTTTGATAAAGAAAAGTTATGGAATAGCGCAGCTATCAGTGGATGTCGCCGCTTTCTTGATCGCTTCTATGCCCTTGTCTTCTCCGATAAGGTGAAAGAGTGCGATGAGGGGCTTAAATATGCTCACAAGCTCGTTTCTGGAGTGCAAAAAGATATCGAAGAGATGCTTTTCAATACTGCAATTGCAAAAATGATGGAGTTTGTGAATCTTTTCTCAAAACTTGAATCCTACTCTAAGAAGGGTTTGGAGATGGCAACACAGGCTATTGCTCCTTTTGCGCCCCATATAGCAGAAGAGTGTTGGAACCATTTGGGTCATCAAGAACCCCTCATGTATGCCCCCTTTCCAAAGGTAGATCCTAAGTATCTTACCGAAGAAAGTTCAACCTATGTTGTCCAAATCAATGGAAAATTTCGAGGAAAGTGGGAACTTCCCAAAGGGCAAACCAAGGAAAGTCTTTTGGAAATGGTTCAAAAAGATGAAAAGATGGCAAAGTATCTATCAGGAGAGGTTGTAAAAGTGATCTTTGTCCCTGAAAAGCTTCTCAATATTGTAGTGAAAGCATGATCCGGTTTTTTTATGACTTGGCTCTATTTACCCTCCTTGTATCTTTTTTCCCAAAGTTGCTGATCGATTTCTTCTTTAAAAATAAGTACCGGAAAAGTCTAAAAAAACGGCTAAATCCTCAGATTGATAAAAAGGGGGCGAAAGAGGTGATTTGGCTCCACGCTGTTTCTATGGGGGAGACTAAGGCCCTTTCAACCCTTGTTCCCCACATTCGAAGAAGCTATCCCGATGCATTTATCTTCGTCACTATCGTTACGGAAACGGGGCATGAACAAGCAAAAAAATCGATTTCCGATGCCGATGCTATTCATTATCTTCCCCTCGATTTTTCATGGGTCATCCGCTCCTTTGTTAAAGCCTTGCAGCCCCGCCTCCTCATCCTTGTCGAAGGGGATTATTGGCTAAATCTGATGTCAGAGGTGAAAAAATGTGGGGGGCGCATTGTTGTTGTGAGTGGAAAACTCTCTGAAAAATCGATGAAGCGTTACCTTTTATTTCGCCCATTAAACCGCCTCCTATTCTCTTCTGTTGATCACTTTTACCTCCAGGGAGAGAGTTATCTCGAGCGCTTCTTAAACCTTGGAATTTCTCCAGACAAACTCACCGTGACGGGCAATCTTAAATTTGACATTCCCTCAACAGAGCCAACTTCTCTAGAGGAATTTAAAAAGAGCCTAAACATTTTGCCCCAAGATCGAGTGATCACTCTTGGATCGACACATGATGGGGAAGAAAACCTTCTTTTAACAGCCCTACTTCCCTTCTTAGAAAATGACCCTTATCTTAAAGTTCTTGTTGTTCCCCGCCATCCAGAAAGATTTAAAAAAGTAAAAGAAAACATTCGCCATCCCCAGATCATTGTAGTTGACCAAATGGGGGTTCTCCCAAAATGTTACTGCCTATCCTTTCTTGCTATTGTAGGGGGAAGTTTTATAAGGGGAGTGGGGGGGCATGACATCTTTGAGCCTACAAAAATGGGGGTTCCGACCCTCTTTGGCCCCTATATGGATAACCAAGTCGATTTTGATCGAGAGCTGACTCAAGCGGGCGCTGCACTAAAAGTTATTCCACAAGATCTAGGGAGCGCCGTTGAAAAACTCCTAAATGAACCCAAGCTTCACCTAGAAATGAGCAAGAGAGGGACAAGCTTTGCGCAAAAAAACCTTGGCGTTTCCCTCCGCACTTGGGATCTTCTTAAAGCTTCTTTTTCCAATTAAAAATGGGGAGCGGTTAGATTTTCCTTGAGTGGAAATCTTAACCTCTTTATACTCGTTTTATAATACCGCGGGGTGGAGCAGTGGTTAGCTCGTCGGGCTCATAACCCGAAGGCCGCAGGTTCGAGTCCTGCCCCCGCTATTTTTTTTTGGCGGCATAGCTCAGTTGGTAGAGCAGCGGAATCATAATCCGTTG
>JAGROK010000084.1 GCA_020440285.1 Chlamydiia bacterium
ATTTTTTTTTTTTATTTTGATCACATTGTCCAAAAGACAAGGGGTCAAAGTGAAAAGGAAAAAGGTGCCAAAAAGAATGGGATAAAAAAACATCTTTAATACTGGATAGGTTCATATCCCGTAATTAGATATTAAACGATGAATAAGATCAATCTTTTTGAAAAAAAATTTAGCACCATTCATCAATGAGATTGGCAACAAGCCCTGTCCACCCTGTTTGGTGGGAAGCGCCAAGACCCCGACCTGTGTCTCCATGAAAGTGTTCATAGAAAAGGATCAAATCTTGAAAGTGAGGATTTTCTTGGAGGAGTTTATCATCTCCATAAATGGGGCGGCGACCTGATCGATCTTTTTTAAAGAGGTTGATGAGTGCGTGGGCAAAGTAATGGGCCATCTCTTGAGGGGTTTTTCCATCAACTTGGATGAGATCGCCGCTATAGTGATGGAGATTTTTAAGGGCCTCGATAAAGAGAAATGAGGTTGGAAACCAAATGGGTCCTCTCCAGTTTGAGTTCCCTCCCATTAGAACCGATTCTGCTTCTCCAGGTTCATATTTAATGCAGCTTCCTAAAAGTTCGTATGGATTCTTTTCATGGTATTTAGAAAGGGAGCGGAGGCCAAATTCAGAGCGAAACTCTTTTGGATCCCACGCCCTTTGGAGGACTCTTTTCACTTTGTCAAGTTCCATTAGAGTCAGAAGATACTTTGTCGTCCCATTTTCTTCGATTGGTGTGACGCAATGTTTGCACAGATCGGTCCTGTTATTTGAAAACCATTTAAAGCTCTCGGCAAACCCTTTAAATTGCGTAAGATCTTCAGCGGTGATGCAGTCGACAGCATATAGGGGTATCAACCCAACCATGGAGCGCACTTTGATTCGGATGTGGTCATTGGTCTCACATCCACTGAGGACATCATAGAAAAAACCATCCTCTTCATCCCAGTTTTGAACCTCTCGACTTTCAGCATTGACAAGGGCATTCGCAATATAGACGAAGTGTTCATAAAACTTAACTGCCATCCCCTCATAAACGGAATCTTTTTTCGAAAGCTCTAGAGCCATGCGCATCAGGTTTAAACAAAAAAAGCCCATCCATCCCGTCCCGTCGGACTGCTCAAGCTTCCCCCCACCAGGAATTTCTTGGCTTCGATCGATGACGGTGATGTTATCCATCCCAAGAAATCCCCCTTCGAAGACGTTGTTTCCCTTGGCGTCGACTTTGTTCACCCACCAAACGAAGTTTAAAAGGAGTTTATGGAAGCACTTCTTTAAAAAGTTTTCATCACGCTTCCCCGTCTTTTTCTCCTCCATGTAAAAGAGGCGAAGGGCTGCCCACCCTTGAACGGGTGGGTTGAGATCGGAAAATTCCCATTCGTAAGCGGGTACTTGCCCATTAGGGTGTTGAAACTGGTCAAAAAGGAGGTACCACAGTTGATCTTTGGCAAAGTCCATGTCGACAAGAGCAAGGGAGATGCAGTGAAAGGCTAGGTCCCAAGCTGCAAACCACGGATACTCCCATTTATCGGGCATCGATAAAACCCGCTTAGAGATGAGGTGTTTCCAATGGATATTTCGAATCTCTTTTCTCGATTCTGGAGGGGGATTTTGAGCGCTATCACCGCGGAGCCATTGGTTCACATCGTAGAGGTAGATCTGTTTGCTCCAGAGCATTCCTGACAGGGCTTGTCTTTGAATGAGCTTTTCCTCATCGGTTGCCCCTTTCGGATGGAGTTTTTCATAATATTCATCGGCTTGCATTTTCCGTTTATGGATCAGCTCTTCGACTCCAGTCAGGGGATGGGTAAGGAGTGTATTTGAAAGGCGGAGGTAGAGCGATTCTTTTCCTCCAGCAGGAACTTTTAAGTCTCGGTAGTAAAAGCACCCCTTTGTCCCCTCTTCTTTGGGATTTACTTTTTCTTTGTCTCCAAGGATGATATAGCGGTGAAAGGCATCTTTTGTATAATGGGTGGTATTTTTCTCTCCATAAAGATGCTCCCGATTGGTCTCGTTGTTGGTAAAGAGAACCTCTGCTCGCTGATCGGCATAGAAATACCGTTTTCCAAGGTGGTAGTCGAAGCTAAGGCGTGCTGGTGGGAGAAGGTTGCTATCATCTGCTTCAATGCAGTGGGCGTTTACAATATTTTCTTTACACCGTTTCATAAGGGGCTGCGGCAAGGGTTCATCCCTCCATCCCCAGGTATTGCGGAAGATTAGCTGCGGGATTACATGGATTGACTCTTCATGCGCGCTTCGGTTATGAATGTCTATTTTCACGCAGAGATCATCTCTTCCCCCTTTGGCATACTCAATGTGGATGTCAAAATAGCGGTTTTCTTCAAAAATTCCTGTGTCGGTAAGCTCGAATTCCTTATCTTCAACGGAGCGGCGGCGATTTTCCTCAGCAAGTCTTTCGTAAGGAAACTCCCCACAAGGGTACTTATATAGGTAACTCATATAGGCATGACTTGGAAGGGCATCGAGATAGTAATAATATTCTTTAACATCTTCCCCATGATTGCCATTGCAGCTCCCCAAACCAAATAATCTTTCCTTTAAAATGGGGTCCTTTCCATTCCAAAAGGCTTGGGTCATCGCAAGGACTTGGTATCGATCACAGATTCCTGCAATGCCATCTTCTCCCCACCGATAGGCCCGATAGGGAGCCATCTCATAGGGGAAATGGTCCCAAGCATTCCCATCAGAG
>JAGROK010000085.1 GCA_020440285.1 Chlamydiia bacterium
AATGAAAATAAGCCACAAAGAAGAGAGGTTAGGAGTAAGAAGGGGAAGGGTAACGATCCAACGCTTTAGCTTTCTTATTCGGGCATATTCAAGGAGCATTTCTCTATAGGTCAATACATTAGGACCCCCAATATCGAAAACCTTTCCCAAGCACTTTTCATTTCCCAAAGACTCAGAAAGATAAAAGAGAACGTCAGAAATTGCAATGGGTTGGCAGCGAGTTTTTAACCACTTTGGCGCAACCATAATGGGAAGCTTTTCTACTAAATCACGGATGATTTCAAAAGAAGCGCTTCCTGACCCAATAATAATCCCTGCTCGAAAAACGGTAACGGGAACTGGTCCACTTTTAAGGATCGTTTCAACCTCTAAGCGAGAGCGGAGGTGTTTAGAAAGGTTTTTTGTTGTGATCAAACCGGTCAAGTAAATCACTTGTTTGCATTTTGTCTTCGAAAGGGCCTCAATGAAGTGAGTAGCCCCTTTCCGATCCCTTTCATCAAAACCTTTCGAATGCGAACTCATTGAATGAACAAGGTAATAAGCAGCCTCTATTTCCTCAGGAAAATGGACCCCCTTTAAAAGGTCTCCCTGGATCACTCGAACCTGTTTTCGAATCTTTTCGGGGACATAAACACTCTCAA
Source organism: Chlamydiia bacterium (assembly GCA_020440285.1). Classification (GTDB taxonomy): domain Bacteria; phylum Chlamydiota; class Chlamydiia; order Chlamydiales; family Simkaniaceae; genus Neptunichlamydia. The sequence continues at coordinate 642 of JAGROK010000085.1, forward strand.
CAACCCTTGAAAGAGCAACAATGTCATGCCCTTTTTCAGCAAGGAGAAGAAGAAGCCGCGTTCCAATATAGCCATTGGCCCCGGTGACTAACACTTTCATAATTAATTGGGATTATCATATGATGATGTTTTAAAACCAAAGCTTTATTTTATGGCTGAAAAAACCGAGAAGGCAACCCCTAAAAAACTCCGCGATGCGCGGAAGAAAGGGCAAGTTGCTAAATCTAAAGATTTTCCCTCTGCATTTACTTTTGCAACATCTTTTTCATTAATCGTTGCAACTTCTGGCTATTTCTTTAAGAATTTAGCAGGATATATGCTAGCCGCTTTTACAGGTGTGAAAGAGGGAGAAAATATCGGAGCTCAAATTCCGATGTATGTCAAAGCAGCCTTTCAAGTGATCTTCAACACCTCAATGCCTTTCATGATTTTGATCTCTTTAGTGGGGATCTTAGTCAGTTTCTTAATCGTAGGCCCCCTCTTCTCTTTGCAATCGATGAAACCCGACATTAAAAAACTCAACCCTGTTAATAACTTAAAGGGGATCTTTAAGCTTAAAACCTTCATCGAACTTTTAAAGTCGATCATGAAGATTACCGGGGCATTTATCTTGATCTACTCTGTTGTCTACAATAGTTTACCTGAAATTGTTGCTACAGCTGGAATGCCTATTTTGGGAAGTGCCATTGTCTTTAGTGACTTTTTGATTAAAGTCGCCTTTCGCGTAGGACTGTTTTTTCTAGCTATTGCCATCTTTGACCTTGTTTTCCAAAGGAAAAACTTTGCCAAAGAGATGAAAATGGAAAAGTTTGAAGTCAAGCAAGAGCATAAAGACACAGAAGGAAACCCTGAGATTAAGGGAAAAAGAAGGCAAACCCAACAAGAAATCGCGTATCAAGAAAGCCCAAGGGCTGCACGAAAAGCGCGCGCCATTGTCACAAACCCTATTCATATCGCTGTTGCCCTTGCCTATGATGCAGAAGAAGATCCTGCTCCAAAAATTTTGGTCATGGGAAAAGGAGTCACTGCTGATAGCATTGTGAAAGTCGCTCTTGAAAATAATATTCCGATTATGAGAAATGTTCCTTTAGCCCAACTACTATACAATAAAGGAAAAATAGGACAATATATACCTGAAGAGACCTACGAAGCAATTGCTGAGGTCTTAAAGTGGCTTGATTCAATTGAAGCAACAACTGAACCAGAATACAACGTAGACATTTTTAAATAGAGACGATGAACTTATCTATACCGATCATGATTCAAAAATTGGGAATTTCCCAAGGTCAGCGCTCGAGATTTAATCTTATTGAAGCTGTCTCCTATCCAAGAGATAAGAACGATGCAGAGAGGGTTAAAGATCGAGATGCTGACACAGGGAAAAACCAAGTTTTGAATCATGATCGATATAAATACTTTAATACTGAAGTAGGTTCATAGGTGGCTGGAATAACGAATTTTTTTGGAAGTAGTAAACTACTTGGTCTTCTAAATAAGTCAAGTGATGTGATCTTAGCGGCTTTCATCATCACAATTATTGGAATGATCATTATTCCAGTTCCCCCAGCTGTCATCGATATGATGATCGCTGTTAATATGAGTGTTGCAATCTGCCTTCTCATGGTCGCTCTTTACATTCAAAAAGCGGTCCATCTATCGATTTTCCCTTCTATTCTTCTTGTAACCACTCTTTTTCGTTTGGGAATTGAGATCGCAGCAACAAGACAGATTCTTCTCCACGCAGATGGGGGCCATATCATTTATGCGTTTGGAGACTTTGTGATTGGAGGGAATTTTATCGTGGGAGGGGTGATCTTTTTGATCATCACCATCGTTCAGTTTATCGTCGTAACAAAGGGTGCGGAACGTGTCGCTGAAGTTGCTGCCCGTTTCACCCTTGATGCTATGCCTGGTAAGCAGATGAGTATCGATGCAGACCTAAGAAGTGGAACCATTGATTCAAACCAGGCAAGAGAACTCCGTCTTGCTCTCCAAAAGGAGAGTCAACTCTACGGAGCAATGGATGGTGCGATGAAATTCGTTAAAGGGGATGTCATCGCCGGGATTGTGATTGCAGTCATTAACATCGTTGGAGGTCTCGTCATTGGAATGCTCATCCATAACATGACAGCTCTTCAATCAGCAAAGGTGTATACCCTTCTCTCCATTGGTGAAGGTCTGGTGACACAAATTCCCTCTCTAATGATCTCTTTAACCGCGGGTATCGTCACAACGCGGGTATCGAGCGAGAAAAAAGATACAAACCTTGGAAAAGATATCACATCACAAATCTTTTCCCACTCAAAAGGACTTATTCTTGCTTCTTGCGTTACCTTTGGAATGTCATGGCTTAAAGGGTTTCCCAGCTGGATCTTTTGGCTTTTAACCATCGTCTTTGCCGGAACTGGATTCAAAAACCACCTAAAAAAGAAAAAAAGAGCTGCGAGAGCCTCTGCTGGGACAGTGGGCCCTGCAAGTATTGAAACAGATGTTGAAGGACATACCGTTGTACGAGGAGGACTTGATGACTACGCTCTTACCCTCCCCGTTATCTTAGAAACAGGAAAGGGGCTTTCTGGAGTCATCCGGAAAGAAAAAGGGGGGACGACCTTTATCGATGAGATGATCCCCAAAATGCGCCACGCCCTCTATCAAGACCTCGGGGTCCGCTTTCCCGGAGTTCACGTCCGTACCGATTCCCCCACCCTTGAACCTAGTGAGTACTCTATCTTCCTCAACGAAGTCCCTACCTTAAGGGGGAGGATTATGGATGGATCTGTCCTCACAAATGAAACAGAAGAAACCTTAAGGCGGTATAACCTCCCCTTTACCCAATCAAAAAATGCTATTGGGCAGGCCGCTCTGTGGGTTGAGAACCGGTATGTCGAAGTCCTTAAAAAAGCAGGGATCAAATATTGGAAACCCCTCGATGTAATGATCCTCCATCTTTCTCAGTTCTATAAAAATCATGCTGCTGATTTCATCGGGATCCAAGAAGTTCGCGCCATTTTAGAGTTTGTGGAAAAATCATTCCCCGACTTAGTCAAAGAAGTAACCCGCCTTGTTCCCCTGCAAAAGTTAACAGAAATTTTCCGCCGCCTTGTGCAAGAACAGGTTTCAATCAAAGACTTGCGGACAATTTTAGAGGCTCTTAGCGAATGGGCTCAAACAGAAAAAGATACGGTACTACTCACTGAATACGTTCGCTCCTCACTCAAGCGGTACATTAGCTACAAGTACTCACTTGGACAAACAGTCCTTTCGGTCTACCTTCTTGATCCAGAGATTGAAGACATGATCCGCGGAGCGATCAAACAAACATCTGCTGGATCTTACTTAGCTCTAGATCCCGACTCAGTCCAGCTGATCCTCCATGCGATGCGAGGGGTCATTGTTCCCACTCCTCCTGGTGGGCAACCCCCAGTTCTGTTAACCGCTATCGATGTCCGCCGCTTCACCCGCAAACTCATTGAAGGAGATTTCCCCGATCTTCCTGTTGTCTCTTACCAAGAAATTGTCCCAGAAGTAAGGATCCAACCCCTAGGAAGAATCCAGTTGTCATGATATAAAGGTGAAAAATGGCAGACGACGGCGTCAACGAAGTCCAAGGTCTTTCTAACGAAGCGAGCATTGAAGCCTCGAAAAAAGCTGAGCAAACGCAAAAGCTTGCTCGGATGGAAGCTAGGCAAGTTGGAAGCAAAGAAGACATTCAAGAAGCTGCTGAACTGATGACTTTCAACCCTTTAGCGATGAAGAAGAAATTCGAAACGCTAAAAAATAAAAGTCATTCCCCTCCAGAATCATCCAAATCTGAAAAGTCTGAAAAAGAAACCCCCTCTAAAGAAGATGCTGAGGTAAATAAGACTGCAAAAGACTACCAGCTGCGCAATCCTGAGCTAAAAGAAAAAACCCTGATGAGCCTCTACCAGGATATGAAACCTGGAGATTCTCACGACGACATCCTTAAAAAACTTCAAAAAACCTACACAGATAAAGCCCTTGTTGATGAAGCGATCGATTTCTTAATCGAAACAGCAGAAACCAAAGAGGAGATTAAGCAGAAATATGTAACGGTTAAAGAAGATTTCAATGCTCAGTATGGAAGGGAAATCCAAGCAGGGCGCAACATTGGAGCGCAAGCACGCGCTTTTTCAGAAAAAGGTCTGGGAAGTCCTACCGCACTTCGAGACCTCTACCGAGAAGTTACTGGAAATCCCCGCTCTCCTCATAAGCTCTTTGAGGAACTGACCGAAAAATTCAAATTCTCCGATATGAAAAATATCATCGACTTCATCCTCCACTCCCTTGGAACCGACATGAAAGCAAAAGGGCCCTCGATCTCCCGCGCTGAGTTGCAACGCCTCTTTGGAGAGGCTCGAACAATGCAGGCAATCCTTGGAGTCTTCCGCTTTTTCTTTAGCAGGATGAAATTGATTAAAGGGCAATTTGACCGCTATGACTTAACCATGCCAAGCCGCATTAACTTTGAGGTTCTCGCCCGCCTTTTAATGAAGCTTTTAGACGAAAGGTATCCCACTCCCGATAAAATCTTAAAACTCTCTTTTGTCCTTGGGATTGCAGAAGAGCTTGCAGCTCAAGTTGTCATCTATACCCAGTATCGCGATGCCATGCGCCACATTTCCCCAAAACTCTTTAAGTCAGAGCGTCACCGCCAAGAGCTTCTTATGGCTCTTATGGAGACTCTCAGTGATCTCGAAGATGAGCTAAACGAAGAGGAAGAAGAGGAATAATGGACCGTTTTCAAGAGCTACTTTGGGACCTTGGAGAGCTAGTCAATCTCCCCCTACACGTCGATAAAAACCATGCCTGCACCCTCCTTCTCGATGACCGCTTAGAAGTCCAACTTCAAATGGATAAACACGAAGAAAACCTCATCTTTTGGGCCTTTGTTCATGAGATTCCTCCCGGGAAATTTCGAGAAAATGTGTTGAAAGACGCCCTCAAGGTCAATGCAGAGCCCCATCCTTTTGGCCATCTAGCCTACTACGAAAAGAAAAACATGCTCATCCTCCATCAATTTGTTCCGGCTGAAAAGCTTTCAGGAAGTGAGCTCCTGGAAAAACTCGAGTCCTTTATCGAAGAAGCAGAAGAGTGGCGCTCTTCCCTAGACCAAGGGGGAACCTCTCCAGCAAAATACCATCGGGCTGATCATAAACCTCCTCCTTTTATGCGCTAATGAACCATCTGCCAACAGCAAAAGCTTGGGAAAAAGTAGGGATGGTCCACCACCATGGAATCCAAATTCCCCTCCTCTCTATTCGCACTGAAAAAAGCTCTGGCAACGGAGAATTTCTCGATCTCATCCCTATGATCGATTGGACCTCCTCTCTTGGAATGGACCTCCTCCAACTTCTCCCCCTTAACGACTCCGGAGAAGATCCAAGTCCTTACAATGCCCTCTCTGCAACGGCCCTCCACCCCATCTACCTCAGCCTTCATGCTCTTCCCCACGTTCAAAATCTCGAAGCCTTCCAACCTTTTAACCAAGAAAAACGGGTTCCCTACGCGCAAGTTCTCCAAGCCAAAAATCTTTTCCTCAAAGAGTATTACACCCGTCACGGAAAAGAGATCCTAGAAAGCGCTGAATACCAAACGTTTTTAAAAAGTCATTCCCACCTTCTTGAGTATGCCCTTTATAAAATCCTTAAAGAACAAAATAACAATGCGAAGTGGAAAGATTGGCCAGAAACATCCTTCTCGACTCACAAAAATAAAAAAAACGATCAAGATCAAATCTCCTTCCATTTAGTGATCCAATTTCTCTGCCACAAACAACTCACAGAAGTGAAAAACCATGCTGAAAAAAAAGGGGTGCTCCTAAAAGGAGATATTCCCATTCTTATTAGCCCTGACAGCGCAGATGTGTGGGCCCATCGAGAACTTTTTGATCTTTCCCACGCTGCAGGAAGCCCTCCTAGCATCTTCGATCCTGCAGGGCAAAACTGGAAATTTCCCCTTTTTCGTTGGAAAGCAATCGAAGAAAATCACTTTGAATGGTGGAGAAAAAGAATCGAAACTGCCGCCCATTACTACCACCTCTACCGCTTAGATCATATTCTTGGTTTTTTTCGCCTCTGGGCGATCCCCCACGGAAATACCCCCACCCAGGGACACTTCGAACCAAAAGAACCCTCCCTTATGGAAGCTCAAGGACGAAAAATCCTAGAAACCCTTATCTCCTTTTCCAATATCCTTCCCATCGGAGAAGACCTGGGAGATCCTCCCCCTTTTGTGCGCAAAACCATGCAAGAGCTTGGAATCCCTGGAACAAAAATTTTCCGCCGATATCGAAACTGGAAAACCGATCGTTCTTTTGTCCCTTACAAGGAATATGCTCCCATGAGCCTTTCCACAGTTTCTACCCACGACATCGAAACAATCCACCTGTGGTGGGAAAACTCTCCCGATGAAGCAAAAGACTACGCAGCCTTTAAAGGGTGGAACTACGAAAAAAAACTTTCAGTCAACCGCCACAAGGAGATCCTCTACGACAACCACCACTCAGGAAGTCTTTTCCACGTCAATCTCTTCCAGGAATACCTTGCCCTTACCCCCGAGCTCACCTGGGAAGACCCCCACGATGAAATCATCAATATCCCTGGAACAGAGACCCCCTTTAACTGGACCTATCGCTATAAACTCCCCCTAGAAACCCTCACCCAAAACGAAAGGCTCAAAAAAGCCATCCGAAGCGTCCTTTAACCCCGGAGTGCGACCTATTTTTCCCCTTTAGGGCTGCATAAAGAGGTGAGGTTTTTTGCATCGAAATGATGGGCAGCTCCGTAGAGCTGTCCGAGTTTCGATGTAAAAAAGATTGCCTGTTTAGGTGGATGATAAAGGGAAAAATAGGTCGCACTCCTGGGTTTAAGCAATATATAGCGTAAAATTATTCTAAAGGATGCATGAAGCACAATCTTTATACTACCAGAAATTTTATCTTATGGGGTAAGATCTCTCTTTTTCAATTCATCTCGGTGTAGCATGTCAGCTGTTAGCGCTTATTCTCCAAGGCTAAAAGAGTTGAGTCATTATTATCTATTAGGATCTGAATGCCTCCGCTTAAAAAAATTTGATTCTGCCTTTCAGGCATTTTCAAACGTCATTTTTTTAGCTAATGAAAATGAAGTAGAGGAGTTGTTCAGTACACGCATTGGACTTGCAGACATCTATATTGAGAGGGGGGATTTTATTAAAGCTTCGATGTATAAACTAATCCTATTGAGTTACTTAAACCATCCTAAAATCTGTTACAAAGATAGTAAAAAAGCAAGAATTTACTACTTAGAAGGAACAATCCATTGTTACCAGGGATTCCATAAAAAAGCGTTGATCGCTTATGAAGTATTCCTCCACTACTTCCTTCCTATCCAAAAAGATCCTGATCTTGAGGAATTGGGTGACTCCATCTTTTGCCATTTATCCTATTGCTGCTTTGAAGTTGGAGATTTCAAAAAAATGGATCATTATCTTAAACAAGCAGCTCTTAAATGGAATGAAAAAAAAGAAGGCCCTGATGCATTTAAATTTGCTCAACTAAGCATATGCTACAAAGGTCTCGGTCAGTATGAGAATGCAAAAACAATTTGTAAGACTATTATAGATTCTCCTTCGGAAGAATATAACAAAGGGCCTGCTTGGTGTAACCTAGGGCTTGTCCACGATGATCTGGGATCATACTTAGAGTCTCTTAGTGCGCATGAAAAAGATTTTGAAATCGCTAATAAATATAATATTCATGAAGGAAAAAGGCGCGCTTCGTTCAATATTGCAGTAACCCATCTATCTTTTGATAAAGATGATATAGCAACGGAGGCTTTAGAAAATTATCTCAAGGAGTTTTCTAAACATGAAGATGTTGAACAGCATGCATTAGCATTGCATGCTTTGGGAGTGATTTACTTAAGACAGGGAGAGGAAGCCCATTCTGAAAATCGACTCCTTCAAGCCTTAGAAAATACAAATCAATTTGAACTAAACAGAATTAAATGGAGGGTATCCAATACACTGGGTAAACTTTATTTAGTATCTGAGAACTTAAAAGACCTTGAAAAAGCTGAGGAACACTTACTTATCGCCTTAGAATCCCTTAAGAATTTAGATGATTTTGATGGGAAAGGGGTTGTTTACAGTAGTCTTGCTCATGTCTATCAAGCTCTGGGAGATAAAGTTAAAGAAAAAGAGCATTTTGAGCTGTCGATACAATCTTTCTCTCAAGTATGGAATCATATTTCAGACCACGCAAGCCCATGGAAAATCTCTATTTTTGAAAGGCAATTTGTCCCCTATCGCAAGTTAGAAAAATATTACCTTGAACAAAACGATCATATAAATGCTCTACTTGTATCTGACTCAAGCCGCGCTAAGGCTCTTATTGGAATCCTTAGAGAAAAGCTAAACGTCCCTGAAAGTGAAAGAATCAGCATAGATCAAATACTCAAAATTGCAAAAGACTTAAAGACAACGATTATCGAATATTCGTGTGATCCTTTTGATGAAGTAAAAGGATGGTGTTGGGTAATAGCTCCAGAAAATCCTACACCTATTGCAATGATCCCACTAAATCTAGAGCAAACTTTAGAAAGTTTAGGAGACTACCAAGTTGAGATAGACGAGAATTTTGGAAGCGATGAAATGATAGGACAATTTCGAGGAAGCCGGTTACAAAAAAAGATCGCTGAATGTCTTAAAGGCTATGAAATAAAAAGAGGAGACGATAAAAATCCACCAAATATCGAAAAGCTCAGTCATGTTTGGTACAATGACTTAATCAAACCAATCAAAGGCCTCCTAAAAGCTGAAAGCTCCGTCACAATTGTTGCGGATGCCTATTTAAGCAACCTTCCATTCTCTTTATTTACAAGTGAAGAGGGGAAACATTTGTTTGAGACAGTAACCCTCTCTATAGCCCCTTCCATTGAAGCTTTGATCAGAATGGATGAATGGCAAAAAAGAAAAGACAAACAGACCAAAAAAGATATCTCCGTTATTACCAATGAATATGGAGTTGATGAAGAGCTCTTGCCTTCTCTACCTCATGTCGCCAATGAGGGCAAAGCGGTTGGTCGTCAATTTTTACAAGAAAGAGCAAATAGTCTTCATTGCCCTAATATTGAAGAAGTTAAGGAAAAAGTCCAAAATTCCCGATGTATTCACTTCTCCTGCCACGGATTAGCAGGAAAAAAGAAATTTCCTAACTCTATTTTTGCAGGAGGACTGTACGTCAATCAAAATGGGTGCCTATATGTTGAAGACCTTAAAGGCCTTAACTTAAATGCTGATGTTGTTTTCTTAAGCGCTTGCTCTTCTGGACGGGGCCAAGTCTATAAAGAGGGGGTCATTGGCCTTCCTCACGCCTTCTTATCTGAAGGAGCCGCTTCTGTTATTTCAACAAAATGGGGCATCTATGACAAAGCCACTAAAGATATCGTTAAAAAGTTTTACGAAGAATATCTCTATTCCGTTGAAAACGATGATATCTGCAATCAAGCAGAGGCACTAAGAAAAGCGATTATCTTCGGAAAAAAGAATTATCCTAAGCGGCCCGATGCATGGGGCAGTTTTTTTCTTACAGGGCTCCCTTATAGCCCTCCATTCTACAAAAATAGAGAACCACTCAAAACCTTTCAAATTGAAAATGGAGAAGTTACATTTTTTATGAGAGGAACAAAAGTTGAAGCTCAAGTAAAAGATCTACAAGGACTAACTAGAATCCCTGAAAGAGATATAAAGCTACAAGTTGGGAACCACAAATGTAATATGTCCGATCTGTTTGAAAATAAACGGAAAGGATTTTTAGAATTTTTGCAAAAAGGTCTAAAGCCAGAGAGCATAACAACCAAAAACAATAAGATATCCATCAAATTAAAAAAAGAGGAAGCAAAGTGGCAACAGTAAGAAATCAAACGGATCCATTATTCTTTATTCAACTCAATTCTAATCTTTATCAAATTGACTGCTCTGATGAAAACTCCTCCGAGAGAATATGGACCCTTATCAAGGGTACTGATCAAGAGTCTTATCAAGCCAATCCTGAGCTATCCGACTCTTGTGAAAAGATAAGTGCATTAGGCGATGTATTCTATTTCTCCAAAAAAGACGGGCTAGTAGAAGGACAAATTGCTAAGGATAGTCCAACCAGTAAACAAGTTGAAACAGATCATGAGAAATGTACGTGTATTGATGAATTTAGATTTAAAATAGAAGGAAAAAGTAACAAATGTATTATCGGTAGTCCAATCTTAGTTCAAACCCCAGAAAAACAGTGGTTTGCAATTGGAGTGATGCATAAAAATATGAAAGGAGTCGCTTTGTATCGCAGTGATGGATCCTTTTTCAATCCTGCATTAATCCAAGGTAATGATTTAGGAGATCAAAGAGGGGCCACTGAAATAACAATCCCTATTCAAGGAAAAAACACTAAGGTTTCAATTCTAGTTGATGAGCATAGAGAAGGTTCCAATAAAGACCGGTATGCGAAATGCATTGTGAAATATCCAATGAATTCTCAAAAACAAAACCACAGGTGGATTTATAGATTTCTAAATAATAATAAAGAACCGTTAGATTTTAATAATATGGGAAATGAATACCATAGTAATAGCGGTGGAATGAATGAAAACCAATTTTATAATAGAGTTAAGCAAGAATTTATCAAAGAACTGGAAAAGCCTTCTTGCGATAATACAGAATCTAAGCAAGAAAAGCCTAAATCACCTATTGAATTATTAAAAACCATAGAAATTCCAGACTTTGGACGTTTAGAAACCTATTTTAAAATAGAACAAAGCAAAGGCTCAATAACGATGTCTCTCAATTTGGATTTTTTAGGTTTGTTCAATCTCAATGATGTTATAGCATGCATTAATGCACAATTCTCTAACTGCCAACCGACTGCAAACAATGAAACAAACCAAATATTCATAGACCCTCAGCAAATAACACTTCCTCCCCCTCCTCAACCTGAATTGCTAAAACCTCCCCAAGAATTTAAAATTAAAGAAGGCTATGCGAAGTTTTGGAAGGATTTATAACCAATACCTTGAACCTTTGATGCGTTCGTAATATCATGAAAGGATGAAGTTTCTGTTTGTTTTTCTTCTTCCATGGGTTTTTGCCTTTGGGACTCTTCCTGAGTCTCACCTTAAGGCTTTGCATCGGAGTTTGGATCCGGAGTCGATCTCAGAGCTGTTTGCATTTTACCACCTGTATCCAGACACAGAAGAAGGAAAAGAGGCCCTTTCTGATGCGTGGCAACTCATGCACAAGCACAGAAAGGAAAAAAGGGTATTAGAAAAAGGGATTACCCTTCCTGCGATGAACATCGATGGGATCATCTCCCTTGTGAATAAGGAGCCTTTTGAGGCTGATGAGACCTTAAGCGGCGATGAACTAGAGACCATTGAAGCTATTGCAGACCATTTGGCAAATCGAAAGTTCAAGGGGCGGCACGTATGGAAAAAAGAGGATTTGATCCCCTTACCAGTAGAAGAGATTGATCTTTCTCACGCCCTTCTTCTGTATCAATTTGACGAAGATCCGATAAAAGTGCGCCAGTATGAAGCAACCCTTGACTTAATCGCATTGCAGATTCTAGCTCGCCTTCCTGTAGGGGCAAGTGATGAAGAAAAGTTGAGGGCCATTAGCCACTTTATCTTCCATGAAAAGAGGTTTCGCTTTCCCCCTCACTCCCTTTCGATAAAGGATATAGATACCTACTCTTTCCTCTCGTCGGTATTAGATAGCCGTCTGGGGGTCTGTTTGGGAGTTTCGGTTCTCTATTTGTCGATTGCTGAAAGGCTCGATCTCCCCTTAGAGATCATCACCCCTCCAGGCCATATTTACATCCGCTACCGGAAAGGCGAAACGACTCTCAATATCGAAACAACGGCGCGAGGCATTCACCTCCCTGACAGGGCCTATTTGGGGATCAATACGCGGAAGTTGCAAGAAAGGAATAAGAAAGAGGTAATCGGCTTAGTCCTGATCAACCAAGCATCGGTCTTCTGGCATAAAAATGAGCATGAGAAAACGATAGATCTTTATGAAAAAGCCCTCCCCTACCTTTCTGAAGATCCCCTCCTTAAGATGCTCTTAGGATATAACTATCTCTTTGCTGGCAAAGAAAAAAAAGGGCGCAAGCTGTTAAAAGAGATTCGAAATCAACCTTTTGATCACGCAGTTTCGATGGAAACAACCCCTGAGGACTATCTGAAAGGGAATATCAACAGTGAAGGGATTAAAACGATTTTCCTCCACGTTGATGAAACAAGGGAGTCGATCATTGAAAAGCAAAAGAAGATCAAAACCATTTTAAAAAAATTTCCCAAATTTCGAGATGGCATTTTCCACCTTGCGATCACCCACCTTCAGTTGGGTCAGGGAGAAGAGGCTTTAGAAACGCTCAATCGCTACCACGATCTTGACCCCAATAACCCTATGGTTGAGTATTATTTAAGCATTGTCTCCCTCAATCGTTTTCTTTATCAAGAGGCGTGGAAACACCTAAAGCAAGCAGAAGGGATCACGCGAAAAAGGGATCATGATCCCCATTGTTTAAAGGGACTCCGTCATGCCCTTCGCCCTCTCTATCCTGATCCAGACCAAAAAATCCATTTGCCAATTTCTTCCTAATTTTATAGAAAGGGGAAAAGTTTAGGATATTAAATGTATTTGATTGCCATCCTTTTTTCTCTTTTAGCTAGCAGCCTTGGGTTAAAGATCGAGGATGTCATTGCTCATGAAAACATGCAACAAGAGCAAGACCTTTCTGTAACTGAAAACCTCCATGATGGCAAGATCCTTATTTTAAGCGATGGATCGACTTGGGAAGTGGCTCCCCAGAGCCTTTCAGTTTCTCAAACATGGATCTTTCCAGCCCCCCTTAACATTAGCAAAAGCACAAATACCTATTATCCTTACGAAATCACCAATATCCAAACAAGTTCCTCTATTCTTGTACGCCCCATTACCTCGTATACTCCTAAACATTTAGACATTCAGAAGTCTTGACATCTTCCATCCCTTAGGATTAACATATCTGTGTAAGGGAGGTTTGTATGAGCTTTCAATTCACCGATTCTGTGATGCGCGCTTTGTCAGAAGCCGTTCAAAAAGCAAACGGCTGTGGACATACCGAAGTGACGGAGTGTCATCTCCTCCTCTCTTTTTTAGAGGATCCTTCTGCCTACTTTCACACCTTATGCAAAGCCCTTCAAATCGATCCAGCCCCTCTGATAAAAGCTTTAGAAGATAAGTTAAAAACTTTTGCAGTCTATTCAGGTGAAAAAAAGGAGCCCACACTCTCCTCTTCATTGAATCGACTGATCAACGAAGCCCACACCCTTATGAAAAAGTGGAAGGATACCTACATCAGCAGCGACCACTTTTTCTATCTCTTTTGGAAACAGGGAGAAGAGCCTTTTAAGAGCTGGGCACAAAAAACATCCCTTTCCTTAAAACAAATTGAAGAAAAAATCCAAGATATCCGGGGAGGACAAACAATGGATTCACCTAGCAGCGAAGAAAGCCTTCAAACCCTTGAAAAATATTGCAAAAACCTCACAACCCTTGCAAGAGAGGGAAAACTTGATCCTGTGATCGGAAGAGATGAAGAAATCCGTCGGACGATTCAGGTGCTTTCTCGAAGAACGAAAAACAATCCCCTTTTAATTGGGGATCCAGGGGTGGGGAAAACAGCGATTGCTGAGGGGCTATCTCACCGCATCATTCAAGAAGATGTTCCTGAATCCCTTAAAGGAAAGGAGCTCTTTGCCCTCGATATGGGAAGTCTCATTGCAGGGACTAAATTCCGCGGAGAGTTTGAAGAGAGACTAAAAGGGATCCTTAAAGAGGTGGAACAAAGTGATGGTCACATCCTCCTTTTCATCGATGAGGTTCACACCTTAGTTGGAGCAGGAGCAACCGATGGAGCTATGGATGCAGCCAACCTTTTAAAGCCTGCCCTTGCTCGAGGAACTCTCCACTGCATTGGAGCGACAACCCTTGCAGAGTATCAGAAATATATCGAAAAAGATGCTGCTCTTGAAAGACGGTTTCAACCTGTCCTTGTTGAAGAGCCCTCCCTTGAAGATGCGATCTCCATCCTCCGGGGCCTTAAGGAAAAATACGAAAACTTCCACGGCGTTCGGATCACCGAAGATGCCCTCCACGCAGCTGTGATCCTCTCCCACCGCTACATCACCGATCGTCACCTTCCAGATAAAGCCATCGACTTGATCGATGAAGCCGCCTCAATGATCCGGATGCAAATTGGCTCCCGTCCCCTTCCAATAGATTCTAAGGAAAGAGAGCTCAGCACCCTGATTATCAAGCAAGAGGCCCTTAAAAAAGAAAAAAGTGCTAGCGCACAATCAGAGCTCGAAAAGCTGCAGAAAGACATTGCCGAAAAAAAAGAGGAGCTCAACCTTCTCAGCGAGCAATGGAACCAAGAAAAGAAAAGGCTTGAAAGCTTAAGTGAGAAAAAAGGAAAGCTCGAAAAGCTCCGCTACGCAGAAGAAGAAGCAGAAAGAAAATCAGACTTCAATAAAGTTGCTGAAATCCGCTATAGCACCCTCCCCGCTCTTGAAAAAGAGATTCAAGAAGAGGAAGAGGCCTTAAAAGGGCAAAAACACCGCCTCCTTCAAGAAGAAGTGGACGAAACGCTCATCGCTGAAATCGTTGCAAAATGGACAGGGATTCCAGTGAGTAAAATGCTTGAAGGAGAAGCAGAAAAACTCCTCCATTTAGAAACCTCTCTTGAAAACCGCGTCGTAGGACAAGAGCTTGCGATCACCGCAGTGAGTGAAGCGATTCGTCGCTCGCGCGCAGGGCTTAGCGATCCTAACCGCCCTATGGGAGCCTTTCTCTTTGTTGGCCCCACAGGAGTGGGAAAAACAGAGCTGACAAAAGCCCTTGCCGTAGAGCTTTTCAATCAGGAAGAGGCAATGATCCGCCTCGATATGTCGGAGTACATGGAAAAACATAGCGTCTCAAAGCTGATTGGATCTCCTCCAGGATATGTAGGATACGACGAGGGAGGACAACTCACCGAAGCCATCCGACGGCGCCCCTACTCTGTCGTTCTCCTCGATGAGGTAGAGAAAGCCCACGGAGATGTTTTCAATATCCTCCTCCAAATTTTTGATGATGGACGGATCACCGATAGTAAAGGGAGGGTGGTCAACTGCAAAAATGCCCTCTTTATCATGACCTCCAATTTGGGAAGTGAACAACTCCTCACTCACAAAGGAGAAATGTCTAAGGAAACGGTTCTAGCAATCGTCGATCCTGTGATCAAAAGTCACTTCCGCCCAGAATTCATTAACCGCCTAGATGAGATCCTCCCTTTCCTCCCCCTTCAGGAAAAGGATATGGAAAGAATTGCCCTGATCCAACTCAGCCAGGTGAAAAAGAGACTAACAGATCGAGAGATCACCCTGAGCTGGACCCCTGAAGTTCTTGCCCACCTTGCCAAGGAAGGATATGACCCCACCTTCGGTGCTCGCCCCTTAAAAAGACTTGTCCAACAAACCGTTGTGAACATGCTCTCAAGTGCGATCTTAAAAGGAGAGATCGAAAGTGGAAATCAGATCGAGCTCAACTTTGTAGAAAACACTTTGATATACCAAAAGAAAAAGCGGGAGCCCCAGCCTACTTCTTAGACCCCGGAGTGCGACCTATTTTTCCCTTTAGGGCTGCATAAATAGGTGAGATTTTTTACATCGAAATGATGGGCAGCTCCGCTGGGAGCTGTCTAAGTTTCGATGTAAAAAAGATTGCCTATTTATGTGGATGATAAAGAGAAAAATAGGGCGCACTCCGGGGTTAGAGTTAGAGATTGCCCTGGTGAGGGGGATTGAAAAACTCGTTAAACTGGTCTTGGAGGATGGAGGGAACCACCTCCTTAATCCCTTTTTTGTCATACATGAGAAAGTAGCTGCATGCAATCATCGTCCCAAGTGCTGGACTAAAAAGGGCTACAAGAAGGGCAATAAAACAAATAGCAGACCGCTTCAGGTTTAGATAACGCCTTGAAATGAATGTTTTCAGCTTATAGATCTTAAAGAAGGTTAAGAAATGGGTAGGAGCTGCAGAGACAAGAAAAATAAGGGTTAAAATCCCCCATCCAACACACGTGATGAGAAGCATGAAGAAAAAAAGGCTGGCTGCAATGGTTGCAAAAAGGCTCCCCTTTTCATCGGGCGGTTTGACTTGATCATTTAAAGTCAAATCAGAGATGTGGGTTGAAAGATCGATCTTCTCTCCCATTTCCTTCTGCCTCTCGACATGCTCAAAAATGTCATAGATCGCCATCTCGATTACCTCTTATGTTTCACCTTATTAAATCCATTTAATGCAGCGATCCGATACCCTTCTGCATAGGTGGGATAATTAAACACTTGATCGATAAAATAATCGATCCGCGCATTATATGTCATGGCAACTTGACCGATATGGATCACCTCTGTTGCATCTCGACCAATAATATGTATCCCAAGGATTTCCAATGTATCTGCATGAAACAGGATTTTAAACATTCCTGGGTCATTTCCAGCAATAGTATTTTTTGCGATTTCATAATAATAGGCACGTCCCACCTCATATCGAAACCCCAAATTTTTAAGCTGCTCTTCTGTATATCCACATGATGAAATCTCAGGGATGGTATAAATCCCGATGGGATAAAAGGTGGGGAAATGGTGGGTTTCTGCTCCAAAAGCATGGCGCGCTGCAAGGCGCCCTTGCTCCATACTTGTTGAAGCAAGAGAAGGGCCTCCAATCACATCTCCCACAGCATAAATATTGGGGACAATGGTTTGAAAAAGGGCATTGACTGGAATATATCCCCGACTATCAACTGTGATCCCCACATTTTCGATATGGAGGTGATCCACATTTGCCACCCTTCCTAAAGCATAAAGGAGCATCTCTCCTTTAAGAGATGTTCCATCATCAAACTTTACCTCAACCTCATTGGGATGACGAATAATCTCTTCAAATTCCCGATTACCCAAAAACTTTAATCCAATCTTTCCAAGGGCTGCTTGGAGGTGTTGACCCACTTCTTTGTCGAGATAAGGGAGCATCTGCTCTTTCTTATCAACCACAACCACCTCTGTTCCTAGTGCAGAAAAAAAGCTCGCATATTCAGATCCAATAATCCCTCCACCAAGGACGATCATCCTTTTGGGAACGTGGTCAATAGAAAGGAGGCGGGTCGAATCTAAAACCATCTCCTTATCAAACGGAACATTTTTGGGATTGCGTGGTTTTGATCCCGTCGCAATGAGAAATTTTTCCCCTGTGATGATATGGGTCAGATGGTTGTTATCATCAAGAATAGCCACTTGATTCCCGTTTTCAAAATGAGCAACCCCTTGAATCCATCTGATCTTGTTCCTTTCAAACTGCCGGTTTAAATGTCGAATCTGCTCTTCGGTCACCTGGTTAAGACAGAAGTTAAGATCATTGATCGAGATGTCTTGCTCCTTCACATCTTGCTTAGAATAGTAACTTTTCTTATGAAAATCGGTGAGATTTAAAATCGCTTCTCGAAGAGACTTGGATGGGATCGTTCCTGAGTGGAGACATCCCCCTCCTGGGCGGGGATACTTCTCAATCATTACAACCGATTTCCCTAATTTTGCCGCTTGAATCGCCCCCTTTTGCCCCGCAGGACCCGATCCAATCACCACTAAATCTGCGTACAGCTCTTCCAAATAATCACCAAAGTAAAAACTTCTTTTACTTGATACGAAGATTTCTTTTCAAATCTTGAGAGAAATTCCCCTCCATGATAGAATCGCGTAAAAAAAATAAAAGGTGCTTAAGATGACCAAACGATGTCAAGTGACCGGAAAAAGGCCGGGACGAGGAAAAAGTTATTCGATTCGTGGAATTGCAAAAAAGAAAAAAGGGATTGGTTTAAACGTTACAGGGACAGTAAAGCGTCGCTTTTTACCTAACCTGATTAAAAAACGTTTTTGGTTTTCTGAAGAAAATCGTTTTATCACCCTAAAACTTTCAATGAGCGCTATGCGGACGATCGATAAGCGGGGGCTATCTGCCGTTGTTCGTGAACTCCGTGCACAAGGGCAAAAAATTTAGGTTCCTGGCCATTTTATTGGCCGGGTCCCTTCTAACTTTTTATCTCCTTTATGTCCCTCTTCCCTCCCCAAAAAAGCCTTACTACCTCTATTCAACTGACCAAAGGGACCATCTCAAAGAGGTTTTAAAAAAGGCAATTGGCAAAAGTCAAACCTCGATCACCCTTCACACCTATGCATTAACCGATGTTGGGATCCTCTCTCTTCTCAAAAAGAAGGCAAAAGAAGGGGTAACCATCCACCTTTTTTACCATAAAAAAGCATCTCCTGAGCTCCACCTCCTTGAAGAAAAGCGCCTCCACTTTCACCCCATCCAAGAAAGGGGGCTTATGCATGAAAAGATCTGGATCATCGATGAAAAGCTCCTCTTTTTAGGGTCTACAAATCTCACCCCCTCCTCTCTACAAATGCATCA
>JAGROK010000003.1 GCA_020440285.1 Chlamydiia bacterium
AGCCAACGCCCCAGATTTAATCTCCTCGAAGCAGCACCTATTCAGG
The DNA here is from genome assembly GCA_020440285.1 of Chlamydiia bacterium. Classification (GTDB taxonomy): domain Bacteria; phylum Chlamydiota; class Chlamydiia; order Chlamydiales; family Simkaniaceae; genus Neptunichlamydia. The sequence goes on from JAGROK010000003.1 coordinate 47, forward strand.
TGGATAGGTGCGATGCAGAGGAGGTTAAAGGTGGGGATGTTGGCGAAGGGAAAAACCAAGTTTTGAAGTTGTTTGGGTATAGAATTGCTTATGAAAACATTTGCCTTTATCTGTTCTTTATTGTGCTGGAGTGTCCTATTTGGTGTTGACTACATTGCTGATATTTCCCCTGCAATAGGTACCCAGCAAAGAGCGGTTTTAGACCTTAGAATAGACCTTGAGTATAGTAGTTCCCACGTAACCTTAATTGACATCAAAGGGGGAGTGGGAAGTACAAATGGGATGTATACTCCCCGATCTAGTCGACCTTTTTACCAATTTGATGTCGGATTCATTCAACGCTATACCCCAAATTCAAACCAGCTTTTTGGAGGATATCTATTTTGGGAAAAACTCAAGACTCCCTATGATCACTACTATTCTAGGGTTGCCATCGGAGCAGAGTATTTCATCAACTCGCTAAGAGGGTATCTAAATGGATATGTCCCTCTTGGCAAAATGGAAAAGCTAATCTCTGGGTTTGGCTTGAGTCATGATCAAATAAAGATCCGAAGAAACCAGGTGTATCTTGATCATCATTATCAAACGGAGGTCCTTCCAAAATGCGCTTTCGAACTTGGTTTCCAAAAAACGTTTTCAAAAGGGTCGATGACGATGCGAGGTTTTTTTCACCCCAAATCTCACTTAGTCTCAAGGAGGGGCGGAGGGGCAGTTGATCTTTCTTATTTCAAAAATAGACATTTTTCAATCGATACCTCCCTGGGTTATGACTCTTATTATAAGGCAATGGCTTGGATTGGGCTCTCTTTTAAGCTTGGCTCTGCCAAAGCGATCGATAAAGGTTCAAAAAATCACCGAATGTTCCCCGTTAAAATTCAAGAGTTTTTTTGGACTCAAAGAAAAAGCAAAACAAAAACATCCCTGATTGTCCCGTGGGTCTACTTCTTGGATAGCTCTCAATCAGCTCAAGCTCCTTTTCCGCAACTGGAAGTATCTCTAAATAACTCTGGAAGTGGTACATTCGAAGACCCTTTTACAAATGTGAATGCACTAAACCAAGCTTTACCGAGCCAACCCAATGCTGTTTCCTACTTTTACTATGGAAGCGGTGTTTACACCGATTTTGATACGATTGAGTTGTCTGGAACACAATCAATTACAGGACAAGGAGGAAACTGGAGTGTGAACGGACATTTAATCCTACCAGGATACTCAAGTTTGCGCCCAATGCTTGCTAAAACACTTTCTCAAGAAACCAATGATCAACCCCTCATTACTCTATCAGATACTCACGTCATTGAAAACATTGGCCTAATGAATATTTCTGGAAATGTTGCTACAGGAAAACGGATGATCGTCAATAAACCAGCACAATCAGTAAATGTAAAGATTCAAAACATTTACTCCGGAGATAAAGTTGTTCTCGATTTTTCTTCAGGGACTCATTCAGCAACAATTTCATATTCAGAGATTTATGCTATTGTATTCAGAACGCGTAATGAAGCAGTATTGCAGCTTTCTGTTGACCACAATACTCTCCAAACTAATAAGGACATAGCCGTTCGGTTTAATCAAATAATTGCGGCTAGTATGTTTGTTGAAACTTTAAATAACTCCACAATTTTTATTGATAAAGTAACTGATAATCACTGTTTCAATAAAAAACTAAATAATAATGCTCACTTAGGGTACGGATTTTTATGTTCCCAGACATCAAAACTTATTGCTGCAAACGGAGTATTAAGAAATATTAGCGATGGAAAACTTCCAAGTGGACATGCGGGATCTATTCTCTTTCAAGGGGTCGATAGTGGCCGCCCAAAGATTGAAGGATGCTTTGGAAATTTAGCAACCCCTGATTCACAAAGTGATGATATAGAATTACTCAATTGTGATATCAATATTAAGTTACCAGGGATACCACCAACGATTAGTGGACTATCACAGGCCAACAATAATACAAAAGCAGTTAACTACGGCAACTCCACAATTACAAATACTGGAACCATCCCATAATATGCTCAATTATACCGATCATGATTCAAAACTTGGTTTTTCCCTTCATTAGCATCTTGATCTTTAACCCTATCTGCATCCGCTCCTATCTTTTGGATAGGAGGCTGCTTCGATAGGATTAAATCTCGAGCGCCAATTTTGGGAAACTCCCAAGTTTTGACTCGCGATCGGTATAAAAAATGACCTTAAATGTTGTATTTTTTCTTGATTGCTTTAAGAGCTTGATCGATCTTTTTCCGCCGATTAGGGTTGATTCGATCAATAAATAAAACCCCATTGATGTGGTCGTTTTCATGCATCAAGCTGCGGGATCGCCACCCTGTTGCCCTCTCTTTGAAAAGATTTCCGTCAAGATCCATCGCTTCAATATCGATTGCATAGGGACGGGTCACTTTTTCATAAACGCCAGGGATGGAAAGGCATCCTTCTCCATGATTCCACACCTCATCAGAAGGACTTGAAAGTTTAGGATTAATGTAGAGCTTTGGAGGGCAGCTAATCGGCCACCCTTCATCATCTTCTCCATTGTCGTAACGGATAACAAACATCCTGAGGTAGACCCCGATTTGAGGGGCCGCAAGACCTGCTCCATCTTTTTCCAAAACTGTCTCAATGAGATCTTGAGCAACCTGCCGCACCTCAGGGGTGATTTCCTTCACCTCTTCACACTTTTTTCTAAGACCGAGGTGGCCGTAGTAGATAAGATCTCGAAGCATTATTTTTCGCTCATCTCTTCGATATTCACATTAAAAGCACTTCCCTTTGCTCTTCCAATGGCTGATGTCCAAAACGAAAGGATCAAACACACAAGGAGGAAAATCCCTGCAAGATAAGCGGTAAATTTTTTAAGAACTGCAGCAGTCGACGTTCCAAAAAGAGAGTCTCCAGCATCTCCTCCAAAAGAGGCTCCAAGCCCCATACTTTTGCTTTCTTGAATGAGAATCACAAAACAAAGAAGGGCGCAAAGTCCGATGAATAAAAATAATATGACATAAAAAAGTGCCGTCATGAATCTACCCTGAGTTTAATGGTTTATTAGTTGATGTTTCAGCTGCGCGAATGATTTCTATAAAGGTTTCCACTTTAAGGGATGCTCCTCCCACAAGGGCTCCATCGATATCTTCCTGATTTAAAAGGGATGAAGCATTCTCCGGTTTTACCGATCCTCCATAGAGAATAGGAAGGCGAGAGGAGACCTCTTCCCCCCATTTTTCCTTGATGAACGTGCGGATTAAGTGATGGGTTTCTTGAGCCATTTCTGGAGTGGCGGTCTTCCCCGTTCCGATTGCCCAAATAGGCTCATATGCAACTGCAAGATTTTGGAGCTTTTCTACCGAAAAATCACAGAAAGCTTCTCTTAATTGACGGGTGAGGACCTCATGTGTCATCCCTTTTTCCCTTTCCTCTTGGGTCTCTCCAATACAAAGGATGGGGAGGAGCTCTTCTTTGATCGCCCATTCTACTTTCCTACAGATCATCCCGTTATCTTCATGGAAATGGCTTCTCCTTTCAGAATGCCCTATGATCACAAAAGTGACCCCACTTTCCTTAAGCATGTGGGAGGAAATCTCCCCCGTATAGGCCCCATTTGGATACTCACTCATATTTTGCGCACCGATATCCAAGTAGCTCCCTTTAGCACTCTCTGTTGCAACCTCTATAGAGGTAAAGGGAGGAGCGATCCCCACAAATGCCTCTGGTTCTCCAAGCTGAGGGAGGAGCCTCTCAATAAAGGTCCTTGTCTCAGAAGATGTCATATGCATCTTCCAATTCCCTATGATGAATGCCCTTCTCATTTGCTCTCTGATTTTTAGTTTTCTCAAGGATAACACTTTTTTGGAAATAATACCAATTGCAAAAAATCTCACCTACTTTATTCAGCCCTGAAGGGAAAAATAGATCACACTTCTTGGTAAAAAAACCTTGAAGAAAAGTTAAGTTTTGAATCATAATCAGCACACATTTCACTTTGAAGCCGAGAACACAAGGAAGTTATGAAGAAGTTGGTCGTTTTTTTTACTTTGATCCTTATTGAAATAGGTGCTGCCCTCCCCTCAAAAGAGGTTCATCTCAGTGCTCCCATCCAGTGGGTGAGCTTTAATCCTGAGTACTCATACGACATGATGAACCAAAATGACTATGTAACAGAAAAAGCACACTATCTACTTAATGCAAAGGAAAAATTCTACTCAAGGGCCGTTATAGGAACCCAAGCACGATTCATAGGAAGCTTTGGATGGACAAACACAAAAAACAAATTTCCATATTTAATGAGGTTGCCATCCGATTTTCATGGAAGAACCGCTTCTGAGCTAAATGTAAACAACTTTAATATCGCAATAACTGCTGCTGTTACCAACTGGCTTACCCTATACGGCGAAATAAGATATAACCCAGCAAGAACCTTTGGACCTGGGAATGAAGACATTACTGTCTTTGATGCACAAGGCAACCCTCTGACCATAGATTTGGGAAGTGTAAGAGATACGACTAGACAGTTAATGTTTGGATATAATGCTTTTGCCCTTGTTGGAAATCCTAATTATTCAGGATTCTATTTCTATATCGGGCATTTCACTCTCCCTTTTGGCAACTTCAAAACATATAACCCCTTTAGTCAATCTGTCCCTTTTCACTATTTCGCAGCTAGGGGAAACGGGGCCTCTCTCGGATATCAATATGAAGGGTTTAATATTGAATTTTGTGGGGTTCAAGGAGGTCCGCAGGAAAGAGTTGCTAACGGAGGAAATGATGGTAAAGTAGGGAATTTCACCGTTAATGCAAAATATGACAACACCTTTAGAGATTTCTTGTCTCTCCACTTGGGAGGAGGAATGATTTTTGGTACAGGGTACTGTTCTAAGTGGCCAATTAGTCATTTTGTTATTTGTGATAAAAGAAATGGTGCTTGGGATGTTAATGCTGAGCTAGGATTTGGCAAACATTTTTCTGTGCGAGGAGAGCTCGTAAGAACCTTCAAGGTGTGGCCAGGAACTTCCGGGACGCCAAGCCAGCCTAAATTTTTCTTTCCAGCAAAACACCTCACAACTTTCGTAGTAGAAAGTAAGTATGAGTTCGACATTTATAAAAAACGTGATGAAAATGGAAACATTACCAAGACAATTCCTTTTGCACTCACAGCTAGTTGGGGTGAAGGACTTCAAGGAGACCGGAGATCTCCCTGGGCGTTCAATAAGCAGTTTACCGCAGCCATCCAGTCAAAGCTAACCCCTACAGTGCTGACCTTTCTAGAATACAATTTCTTAAGAGGCTTTGCTCCGTTGCAATGGATGAGCGGTTTTTACTCAGCACCTGGAGTATTTGTTATGTCAAGTAACAAGTATGTTAGAGAGAACCTATTCCTTGGAGGGATTACAGCGGCCTTTTAACACTAAGAAATATTGAATCATCATTCATGAAAATCTTTACAGTAACTGAGCTCACCCTAAGCATTAAAAGACAGCTAGAACCTCACTTTATGGGGATCCAGGTTAAGGGGGAGGTTACAAATATTCGCGCTCAAGCATCAGGTCATTTTTATTTTAGTTTGAAAGACCAAGGGGCTCAAATTTCTGCTGTCCTATTTAAGGGAAATGCAAGAGGTGTGACCCGTCTTCCCAGAGCAGGTGACCAGATCATTGTTCGGGGAGAGCTCTCCCTTTATGCCCCAAGGGGAACCTACCAAATCATTGTTAGGGAGCTTGAACATGCAGGAGTGGGACAACTTCTGATGGAGCTCCATAAGCTCAAAGAAGAGCTGAAAAATCGGGGATGGCTTGATCCTGAACATAAAAAACCGATTCCTAAATACCCTAAAAAGATCGGGGTTGTCACAAGCCCTACAGGATCGGTGATTCAAGACATTATTCACGTGTTAAAACGACGCTTTCCCCGTTTTCACCTCATCTTAAATCCTGTCAGAGTTCAGGGAGAAGAAGCGGCAGGTGAGATCGCTGCTGCCATTGATCAATTTAATGCTCACCAAATGGTTGACGTCATAATTGTTGGAAGAGGAGGAGGAAGCTTAGAAGATCTATGGCCTTTTAATGATGAGCGGGTTGCAAAAGCTATTTTCCACTCAAAAATCCCCATCATCTCTGCTGTTGGGCATGAAACCGATGTAACCCTTGCTGATTGTGTCGCTGATGTGAGAGCCCCCACCCCCTCCGCAGCTGCAGAAATTTCGGTGAAAGAGCAAGCAGCCCAAAACATTTTCCTAACTCAGATCGGCGAACAGATCGACCATCTTTTAAAACAAAGGATCCGCCACTCCAAAGCTCTTATTGAGGGAGCTGCACGCCACCCTTTCCTTGCCTCTCCCTTCGCTATCCTTTCCGAACACCTCCAGAGACTCGATGATTTTTCAAGTCAACTCGATCTTTCCATCCGCCACCAGTTAAATCGGCAAAGACTTCAGCTCACAGCTTTTATTAGAGACTTAGAAGGAAGACGCCCCTCAAGGGAGGTTACCCGTTTAAGAGAAAAGCTCCAATCTTTTTCAGAAGGAATTGATCGAGCTACAACCCACCTTTTAAGGCGGAAAAAGGAGCATCTTTCCCAAATAGCTTCCCACCTCAATGCCCTAAATCCGGAGAGCATTTTAAAAAAAGGATATTGCATCCCCTTTGCGGAAAAAACAAATTCCGTTATGATGTCGTCTCGCGAAGCGTTTCCCGGGGCAAAGATTAAGCTCCGCTTTCATGATGGAACCGCTTGTGCACAGATCGAGGAGGTCGATGGAACATAAAGAAAATTCAAGTTTCTCCTTTGAAAAAGCTTATGCAAGGCTAGAGGAAATCTTAGGGCTATTAAACAGTGGGGAAACTCCTCTTGAAGAGTCGCTAAAGTTCTATGAAGAGGCCAACCGACTGATTTCTCTTTGCTCTTCAAAGCTCAACCAAGCAGAACAAAAGATTGAGACATTGATTAAAAGTCGAAATGGCTCAGTGCAAACCACTCCTTTCACCCCTGAATCAGAGAAGATCTTCGACGTTGCCCATGACCCCAATTCTTGATTCGATTACCCACCCTCATGAACTGAAAAAGCTTTCTATTGAGGAGCTTAAGACCCTTGCGCAAGAGATACGTGTACGCATTATGGATGTCCTTTCCGTTACTGGAGGGCACCTCTCTTCAAACCTGGGGATTGTAGAATTAACGATTGCTCTTCATCAAGTCTTCAATTCCCCAAAAGATAAATTCATCTTCGATGTGGGACACCAATCCTATGTCCACAAGATTTTAACAGGGAGAAATCCCCGTTTCCCCTCCCTTAGGCAGACAGATGGTCTCTCAGGCTTTTCTCATCCTCCTGAATCTCCCCACGACCATTTTTACTCGGGACATGCAGGCAACGCCCTTTCACTCGGACTTGGGGTGGCAAAAAGTCGAGACTTAAGAAGGGAAGGGGGAGCTGTCATCCCTATCCTTGGGGATGCTGCATTAACATGTGGCTTGACACTAGAGGCAATGAATAACATCCCTCGAAAGCTAAAAAAGTTCCTCGTTGTCCTAAATGATAATGCAATGTCGATTTCAAAAAATGTTGGAGCCATTACAAATATTCTGAGTCGCTTTTTCAATAGTCCAACCGCTAATAACATTTATGAGGAGCTTACCGATATCATCTCAAAGATTCCAGGTTACGGGGAAATCCTTGCAAAGCAAGGAAATAAGATGAAGGAATCGATGAAAAATTTGATCAGTACCGCCCCTTTTTTTGAACAATTTGGCCTTTCTTATGTCGGGCCGATCGATGGCCACGATATTAAAAAACTGATCGAGACCTTCAAAGCCGTGGAAGAAGTTGAACACCCTACCCTCGTCCACGTCTTAACCGTTAAGGGGCAAGGGATGAAAAATGCGATCAACAACCCAACTCCTTATCATGGAGCAAAGCCCTTTAACCGGGTGACTGGAGAGTTTCATCCTCCTAAAACGTTTTCCCCGACATTTCCCAAAGTATTTGGAAAGCATCTCTTAAAAATGGCCGAAAACGATCCCTACCTTGTTGCAATTACCCCTGCAATGCCTGTAGGGTCTTGTCTCGACACCTTTATGAAAAGGTTTCCAGAACGGTGCATCGACGTAGGAATTGCAGAAGGACATTCCATTACCTATGCGGGGGGAATGGGGCATAGTGGCAAGTTAAAAATCATTGCCTCGGTCTACTCTTCATTCTTGCAAAGAGCTATCGACAATATTTACCACGATGTCGCGATTCAAAAGTCCCCTATCGTGATTGCCATTGACAGAGCCGGTCTTGCAACGGGAGATGGAGTAACCGCTCAAGGGCTATACGACATTGCTTTTCTAAATGCCATTCCAGAGATGGTCATTGCTCAACCTCGAAATGGCCATCTACTAAAAGAGCTCTTAGAAAGTGCTTTCGACTACCATAAAACAGTTGCCATCCGCTACCCCAACCTATCAACTTCTGAAGAGGAAAAAGAGATTGAAAAACGGGAGCTTGGAAAAGGAGAAGTTTTAGCAGAAGGAGATGAGGTGGTGATCATCGCACTTGGCCACATGGATCGCTGCGCCCTTCAAGCTCGCTCTTTATTAGAAAAAGAGGGAATCAAAGCGTGTGTTATCGATCCTATTTTTATAAAGCCTCTCGATGAAGAGCTTTTAAAAACCCATATCAAAGATGCAAGGCTTGTGATTACGATCGAAGAACATGCTTTACAAGGGGGACTTGGATCGATTATAAACACCTTTATGATGAAAACGGGACTTGGCCACATCCCAGTGAGAAATGTTGGACTCCCCGATACCCTCATTGAACATGGGAGTCATAAGGCCCTTTTAGAAAAGTATGGAATGACACCAGAAGATATCGCCCATTTGGTCTCATCTTTAATGAGCACAGTATGATGATTGGAATCAATTCATGAAAATCGCCCTTTTTCCAAAAATTCACGAAGACGTTGGAAAAAAACTTGCTCAAGAGGTCTATCAATTCCTTACCTCCCACAAGGTAGAGGTTGTTGTCGAAGATGATAAAGCAAGTTTTCTTAATGCCCCCCTTTTATCTTCTATAGATCCAAGCTCCATTGACATTTTAATCACCATGGGAGGAGATGGCTCTATCCTTCGAGTCGCTCACCAATATTCCCATCTAAATGGGGCTATTTTGGGAATTAATCTTGGACATTTAGGGTTTATGGCTGATGTCAAAGTCTCTGATATCACCTCTGGCCTTAAAAATCTTATCAATCAAAACTTCACCATTCAAAAGCGTTTGATCATTGAAGGATCATCTTCTACTCAACAATCGTTTTTCGCCATCAATGACTGCGTTCTTCACAGAGGACAAAACCCAAGTCTTGTTGAGATTACCATTCATGTCGATGACCTTCTCCTTAACACCTTTCAAGCAGATGGAGTGATCATTGCTACACCCAATGGATCAACAGCCTATTCTCTTGCAGCAGGAGGCCCCATTGTAAGTCCAACAATTGAAGCCTTTGTCATCACCCCTATCTGTCCGCACACTATTTCCAACCGCCCCATCGTTCTCCCTCCAAGCGATAACATTCGGATCGAATATGCGGGATACGAAAATACCTCCATTGAGTTTGTGACCGATGGTCTCCACCATTTTGAAATCAAATCTGGAGATCAAATTCATCTCCGAAAAGGGGCAAAAACGTTTAACCTTGTCAACTTCGAAGGGATTGATTACTTCTCTACCCTCCGCCACAAGCTCGGTTGGTCAGGAAAGCTCCGATAGGATTAAACCTCGAACGCTGATTTTGGGAAATTCCCAGGTTTTGAATCACCAGCGGTATAGATTGACTAATAAAAACATTTTGTTTATCAAGGAGTTGTTTAGCAAGTTAGGTGTTACGATGTTTTTAAGAAAACTGGTTGTGATGGCCATGACAACTGCTTTAGTGTCAGCAAGTGATTGGTCGGGAGCGGTAAATCAAGATTGGAGTAATGCAGGGAATTGGAGTGCTGGAGTTCCTAGCCCTCCAGTTGATGCACGGTTTAATGCGATAGGAGGAGGTTCTCCGAACACAATCAACCTTGATACTCCTGGAAGCGCCCTCTCCATTATTTTTAACAGTTTTGACAATCCACAATATATCATCACTCCAACTGTGCCAGCGAATACTTTAGAGATAAATGATAAGATCTCCTTTACTGATGGTGGTGCGCATACTATCAATGCAGCTCTTATTTATGGTGGTGGTTCATTGGTAATCCAAGGTATAGGAGTCGCCTCTAACCTGACTCTTACGGGTGATAACACTGCGGTAATAGGAGGGATGACGATCAATGATGTCCTCCTTTCTATCTCAGATGATATTCAACTTGGTACTCCTAATACTCCTGTTAAGATGACTGGAGCTGGTATCTCGGGCTTGAATCCTACCTCATCTTTTGCATTAAATCGGAATATTGAATTAGGAACGACTGCCACTTCAATCATTGATATCGTCAATGCTGGAGTTACTTTAACTACAAATGGAAGTATCACAGAAACTGTTGGAGGTGCACCTCTTACAAAGCATGGAAATGGAACCCTTTTCATTAATGCCCCTACGACTTTTACAGGGCTCTTGACGATAAGTGAAGGGATTTATAGCGCTGCAACCAATACTCAATTAGGAGGAGGTCCCACATTAGTTCTAAGGGGAGCTACACTTCAAGCTAGGGACTCGTTCTCAACAAACAAAGAACTTCGACTTGACCCAATTCCTCTTGTTCCTAACATCGAAGTTTTAACGGGTAAATCTTTAACCCTTACTGGGACTGTTGCTGACAATGCAGGAGCAGCACAATTGAATAAAACAGGAGGAGGAACTCTCCTTTTAAACGGAATAAATACCTATTCTGGCCCGACAAATGTTCAAGAAGGGATACTTTCAGTAAATAGTGCTCTCCCCTCAATAGTTAACATTGCTGCAGGAGCTCGTTTAAAAGGGATTGGAAGTACAGGTGCTGTTACAAACGATGGAATAATTGCTCCAGGAAACTCCATTGGATCAATGACTGTTGCCTCTTACACTCACAACGCAGGAGCAACCTTTGAATTAGAAATTAATGCCGCAGGCGCAGGAGACGTTCTCAATGTTACAAACGGAGCAACGCTGAACGGAGGAACTTTATCCGTCCTTGCTACACCTGGTGTCTATATACCTGGAACTCTTTATAGTTTCCTCGTGACTGGAACAGGGTTGACAGGAACGTTTGGGACAGTGATCGAAAATGCCCCGGGCGATGTTCAAGTGAATTATCTCCCTCTCGGCGCTCCTACCTTTGCTCAGCTCGAAATTTTAGGTGCATTTATTGTCGCTCCCAATGTTGGGACATTATCAGGAAATGCTCGAAGTGTTCAAAACTATCTCTTCTCTATAACCCCTTTTCCTACTGATAATCCTGACTTTTTGAACGTCATTACCGCGCTTCTTGCACTTTCTCCAGAAGATTATAAAAAAGGTCTCATCAATCTTTCTCCAGCACAATTTGGAGCTCTTGCTCAACAAAACCTACAGAAAAGCATTACGTTTTCAGACCCCTATGTTAGTTCAGTTGAACAGAGAATGTGGTGTGATCGTTGTGCACTGCTCTCTCCCGACAAGCCAAAAAGCTGCCCTACTGAAGCTGGTCAAACAACTATGTGGGGTACGGCAATTGGGCAATGGCTTTTTCAAGATAGTGTTGAAGGACAATATGGATATCGAGACAGCATCTATGGCATTAGTATTGGGGCAACCCATCTTTTTAGAAATAATCTCATGCTGAGTGGTGGGTTCGGCTATTCTTATGCAAGCCTTGATTGGAAGCAGGGAAAGGGAGAGGCTAACACGAATACCCTTTACATTGCTCCTTCTATCGGTTACTCAGAACTGAATTACTTCGTCAATCTCCTCCTTCAAGGAGGTTTCAACTGGCATGATGTTGACCGAAAAATTCGATACACTGGTGTGAGTCGAACAGCTCATAATACCCATATGAGCTATGATCTATTGGCTCGGGTAGATGGGGGTTATAAATTTAGGCTCTTGACTAGCAAAACAAACAGGAATATGTTGTTTTGCTATGAAATTCAATAGGTTAAGCAGATACAAAATTAGAAAAATTCTGGGGATGTTTTGTAATGACTTAACAGCCTCAGTTACAGC
>JAGROK010000020.1 GCA_020440285.1 Chlamydiia bacterium
GAGTTTTCCTTAACGATATAAATGAGTTTGTAGGGGAGGTGGGCGTATCCCAGTTTGGCATTGTCTGCAAGGTAGGTGACTTCATCGATCCCCACTTCTTTAAAAGTAAAGAGTTTCCCTTGATCATTGGTAAGGCGCGTTAAAATGCGGGTTTCAAAAAGCTCTAAGATTTCGTGATTTTTTGCTTTTTCTAAGGTAGGTATTCCATCAACGATCAAATGCCCCTCGTAATCTAGCAGATGAGCTGCTAAAAGGAGCTGCTTACTTCGATAAAGCTCTTTTGCATTTTTCTGAGGCTCTTTTAACGTTTCAGCTAAGAGCGACAAGATAAGAGCGCAGATAATGCAAACAACTGCTATGAAAAAAAAGGTGCGGAAACTGCTAAATCGGACGTTTTTTTCTTCCACGACATTTCCTTATAAGGGTGAGATGATCAATCAAAGGGGCAAACACATTTCCAAATAAAATTGCGAGCATGACCCCTTCTGGAAAGGCAGGGTTAATGGTGCGGATGATGATCACTAAAGCGCCACATAGGAGGCCATATATCCACTTCCCAGCTCGCAAGGAGGGAGAAGAGACTGGATCTGTTGCCATAAAGACAAGACCAAAGACTAAACTTCCCAAAAGGAGATGTTTGTAGGCGGGGAAGGCATACTTCGCTCCATTAAAGGCCCCTTCATGTGGACCAATGTGAAGGGCAAACCATTCGAAAAGAAGGGCGCAAACATAGGCGCCAATAGCCATTGCAACCATCGTTCTCCAGGATCCAATACGGGTATAGATCAAAAGAAAAGCGCCGAGAATGCAGGCCAAGATCGAGGTTTCTCCCATCGATCCAATCCGATTCCCAAAGAAAAAGTTCCCATCTGTCAACTCTCCTTGCCCAAAGCGGAGCTTAGCAAAACGGACAGCATCGGAATAATTTTCTGGTGAAAGGCCCAGTCCCCCTTCTTGAAGAGGGGTGGTAATAAAGGCTTTTTGCTCTTCTGGTGAGAGGGTGGTAAAAGACCTTCCTTTTTTCCAAAACGAGAGCTGATGGTTGATCACTTTTTCTGTCTTAACCGTTTTTCCATACCCCATTCCAATTGCATCGATGTGGACCCGTTTAATCTCAGGGCTGATGTTGAAAAAATTAAGGGGAGAGGCCTGCGTAATTCCATCGATCTCTCCGATCGATTGATTCATTTGCGTGATGCTTTGTTGGATCGTTGTAGGATTCGTTCCTACCCATACCGGCCCCGTCATTTTTGTCGGAAAAGCAAAAAATAAAAAGGCGCGACACACAAGGGCGGGGTTCAGGATATTCATCCCTGTTCCTCCGAAGAGCTCTTTTCCAATCACTACTCCTCCAGAAACGCCAACCGCAACCATCCAATAGGGGATCGTAGAAGGGAGTATGAGGGCAAAAAGCATTCCTGTCACAAGGAAACCTTCCGAAACTTCGTGTCGACGAACGATCGCAAAGAGGACTTCCCAAAAACCCCCAACACCATATGAAATGAGCATAACGGGGATAAAAGCGATGAGTCCAAGCTTTAAAATAGGCCAAAAATGGTGCCATCCAAAAGAAAAATATCCCTTTAGTGTCTCTGAAGCTTGAAGGTAGTGGTCCATGATCTCAATATTTCCATTCCCATAGACAAAACTTTGGATTCCACTATTCCAAATGGCCATAAAAATGCAAGGGGCAAGGGCGTAAACCACCACCATCATCCACCGCTTTAGATCGATAACATCTCGGATATGGGGACCCACAGTTGTTCTCTTTGGAGCTTCATATAAAAAAGTGTCGAGAGCATTGACCAGGGGGCGGAACCTCTCAAGAGGTCTTCCCTTTTCTGTAAGCTTAAGCTGAAAGTCTAAAAATTTCCGAATCATGCCCTTAGGGTTCGATCTAATTGACTAGTATTCTAAATTAACTTACATAGACGTAAAAAGACAATGGGTATTTGAATGAGACAGTTGCTATTTCTTTCCTTGGTGTGTGTAGGAGCTTTTGTATGGGCTCAAAATAATCAAGAGCAAGAGGAGAGGGTTTGTCTTCCTCCTATTCAAGGGGTGGTTTCTCACCATTTTGGTCATGGCGTAGGGCATGGAGGATACACCAGCGGTGAGCTCTTCTTGATTGGAGCGTCAAAAGATAATCCATTTTCTCCTTTTTTAGATGGTCGTTTTCATGTGATGAATGATGGTCATTTTGCCTCAAATGCAGGGCTTGGTTTTCGCTACCTTCTTCTTGATGATCAACTCTCTGTGGGAGCAAATGCCTATCATGACTATCGGAGTTCAAGCCATTTAAGTACGCAACAAATTGCTGGGGGAATCGAACTCCTTTCTCCCTACGTCGATTTCCGCCTAAATGGTTATCTCCCATTCAAGGGAACCAAGCACTCTAGACGTCTTAAGTTTGAATCATTTTCAGGAAATCAGATCAACGTTCGACAAACTACCTACACCTCGCTCCCTTCTACGAATGCCGAAATAGGAATTCCAACTCCAATGATTCCTGTCATTAAGACCGATTTTTATTTTGGGATAGGTCCTTACTACCTTTTTGGGACAAGGGTTTCAGGGAATCGATGCCCTAGTAGCTGGGGAGGAAAATTCCGCGCTCTAGCAAATATTACCGAATATGTCACCCTTGAGTTTGAACTCAACCACGACCAGGTTTTTGATACCACCTATCAAGGTATCGCCTCTATCAATATCCCTCTATGGAAAAACAGAAGGTGTCGCTCTGGAAATCCAGGGTATGGAAAGCGTGCATTCTACACGCGCACCCTTCGCCCTGTTATGCGCAATGAAATCATCCCTGTTAAGCGTAAATCAGAGGTGCGCCCTCTAAAAGATGAAAGTGGGTTGATCATCCCTGTCTTTTTTGTGAATAATCTAGTCGCATGTCCAGGCCTTGGAACCTTTGAATTTCCCTTCTGCTCCTTTGCCTCAATCCCCTCCTACCCCGCCTTGATCTATACCTTCCAAGGAACAGGGACATCCACCCCCAATTACGACAGTGGTTTTGTGATGAGCCAGGGGCAAATCCTCCAGGGATCAGGCACCTCTTTTACGATCAGCGGCGCTGAAGTTCCCGCTCTTACCGCTGGAAACCCCGTCCTGTCTAATAACGCCGGTCCCGCGGTTACCCTTGCTTCCAACACCACTGTTCGGGGGATTACTTTTGAAGGAAGTCCTGGACAAGTGAGTGTTTTTGGAACAGGCCTTAGCAATGTCACCATTGAAAATAATATCTTCAATAATTCTGATACTGGGATTGAAATTCTCAACCATCAGGGGACATTGACCATTACTCAGAATACGTTCAATGAGTACTCGTTTAGGGCAATAGGGGTTTTATTAGATAATCCGAATGCTGTTGCACTCATTTCTCAGAATACACTCATTAGCACAGCTGCCCCAGCAAATCTGCGAGACCTTCAGGTCACAGTTACCCAAGGACGATCTATTATTGCTTCGAATCAAATCACTTCGCAATACTTTTTTAATATTCAGGGATTTAATGGTTACCAAATCATTTCTGGCAATACTATCTTTAATCCTTCGACAAATTTCGTCGAAGGAATTAATTATATCTCCACAATGACAAGCCAACCTTCTAACCAAGTTTATATTACAAACAATCAGATTACGATGCCCAATGTGGCGCTAACTTCAGTAGGAATTTATACTCGAGCAAACGGAGCCCCTTATTTTGCCCAAATCCATGATAACAATGTTACAACAGTATCAAATGTTGGAATTAAAGCTGAGGCACTTACCGCTCACCCTACATGTGCAACGATTCGGGGAAATACAACCCGCTCTTATGAGTTAGTCGGGTTTGCAGGAGGTCCTATCAATGTTCAGGAAACCCAGGCGCAGTACAACGCCCTTAATACGACCATTACAGGTTTTACAGAATTCCCACCTGTGAACTTTGGATCTAGTTGCACGGCCCCATAAACTCTTGCATCAAAAGGGATGTTGCCTCTTCATCGGAAGGGGCAAGTGATCTTTGTCACCATCTTAAAAAGGCCAATTTGGGCTTTTTTCGTTGGTTGTTTTGAATTTTTCCTCTATTTTTTTTCCCTTATCGATTACGATGGGGGAAGAAATTGAAGGATTTGTTTTGCGGAAGAAGACACTCATTTGGTTTACCTCCCTTTTTGCTCTCCTTTTAGCCTTTGGGATAGGGCACCGTCCTTTGATTGGTTTTGGGGCATCGTCCTATTTGTCTACTCACCTTCCCAAGGGAGGAGGGGTTAATTTTTCCTATGACAGGGCTTACTTCAAAGAGGGACAACTGATCCTTTCAAATGTCTTTGTTAGCCAAAGAGAAAAAGGAAAAGACCCAACGTTTGCGATGAAGGTCGATCATTTAAAGGTGGCCTTCAAGTATCAATTTTTTCCCTTTCAATTTTCATCCAAAGTGGTGATAGACCATCCACAGGTTACCCTAGCGGTTGGAAAGCTAGGAGAGGCAAAGAAAAAAAAGGGGCTTTATAAAACCCTTGATAAGCTCTTTTTTAAAACTCTACTTACAGTGAAAGAAGGGGAGTTTATCTTTGGCAATCAGGTTGCAGAGGTGAGCTTTGAAAGCCCGGAAGAGGGAAAAAATGGATTCCTTAAAGTTAGTAAAGGAAAAGAGGACCCTCCTTTTTTCGCAACCTTTTCTA
>JAGROK010000086.1 GCA_020440285.1 Chlamydiia bacterium
AGGAGGCAAAGATGAGTTTTATCTCGGGGCGGTCTTTACATAACTCTAAGATGTTTAGAAATCCATTGAGGTTAGAATCGATATAGGGTTTTGGGTGGGTAAGAGAGTAACGGACCCCCGCTTGTGCTGCTAAGTGAATAATGTGAGTCACGTTTTTGGGGACCGATGAAAGGTTTTGAATATCTTCATTTATGATTTTAGCTCCTTGGGAAATGAGCTTGTCTGCGCGCATTTTTTTGAGGTCGGGGGAATAATAATGATTGAAGTTATCACATCCAATCACATAATATTCTTTTTTAATTAGTAAAGAGGCGAGATGAAAACCAATAAAGCCTGCGATCCCAGTAATAAACATAGTTTCTTTTTGATTTTCCATGTTTTAAGGGTACCAAATCTTCTCATTATCCTTCTATGTGTTTTTCTATTTGGATGTTCGAATGCTCCCTATAGGGGAAGTGAGGTTGTGGGTGCAGATGAGTTTGTTATCGACTCTTACAAAATTAAGGAGGGCAAATTTTCCATTTTAGAAATGGAAGGAGAGCCCCTAATGACACTTGATCCAGAGCTATTAGAGGAGTATACGAATACCGTTAATGATGGGGACGTTTTAAAAGTTGCCCTTTTCCATCCTGAACGGGGAGACTTGGTTCAGGCTGTCAATGCGATAGGGGGCGAGATTGGGTATACTGTATACGAGGGGACAATCACCCTTCCAGATTTAAGTCCGGTTACAATCGGAGGGCTTAAATTGGGGGAGGCGCGAGATAAAATTCAAGAGGCTTACGACAGACAGATCGATGGGGTCGAAGTGTTCCTTTCCTTTTCTAAAAGAAAGGAAAAAAAGGTTGAACTAGCAGGGCTTGTGAGTCAATCAAACATCCCCGTAAACGGGAAACTCCGTTTGTTCGAGCTTTTAGCAGAGGCCCACGTTCCACCCAATGCTAATTTCTTCAAGAGCTATCTTGTTAGGGATGGGAAGCCTGTCCCTGTAGACATGAACAAGCTGGTGAAAGAAGGGGATATGAGCCAAAATGTTGTCATGAGAGGTGGAGATAAGGTTTACATTGCGGAGTCTTCAGCTTCAACTCTTATGGTTATGGGAGAGGTGAGGCAAGAGAGGGTGATCGATGTTCCAACGGGATCACTCCCACTGAGAACAGCTCTTGCGATGGCGGGAGGCATTCCCTTTACAGGAGATAAAGGGGTCATTCAAGTCGTTCGTGGAAATATATTGCGACCAAAAATCTATACCCTTAACTGGAAGCATGTCATGCGTCTTCCAACATCGAGTATGCTCTTGATGCCGGGGGATATTGTCTATGTGGCAGCAACACCGATTACTGAATGGAACCGTTTTATTCAGCAAATTTTCCCCACACTGACTGGAATCGAACTTTTCCGTAAAGGGGTTGCAGGGGTGGTTGCCATTCAATGAATAGAGACGACAATTTCATCATTTTCTCTGACATTAAAAGGCTATTTTTTAAGACAAAATGGATCATCCTTACAGTCGCCCTTGTTTGCGGCGGTTTTGGACTATATAAAAGATCGCAGCTTCCAGTGTGTTATAAAGCACGCGCCCTTTTTAAAGAGGCGGGAGGTGAGCAAGCTCAATTTGGGGGTGGAAAACTTGATTTTTTTCTTCGGTCAATAGGGGCTGAAAAGTCAAAGCAGGGACATGTTCTCCTTCTTTCTTCTGTTATTCTTGAGCCTGTCATTGAAAAGTTAGGACTCCAAGTTACGATTTCTAATGAATCTTGTGGAGAAAGGAGAAAGCGCCTTTTTCGTGAAGCGCTTCTTGCAGAAAAAGGGAAACCGCTTCAAGAAGGGGAACAATTTGAATTCGGAGATGTTCATTACCATGGAACATATCCCAAGTGCGTTCAGATTGTTTTTGAAACAAGGGGCTCTTTTGAGGTTCGAGATGAAAAAGGCTCCGTTCTTGCAGCAGGGACTGTGGGGGAAAAAGTCTTTTTCGATGATGTTTGGTTTACCCTTGTCCATGTCCCAAAAGGGGCTCTTCTTGGGAAGCATTATCCCGTGTCTTTTGCCCCTCTTGTTGAAAAGGTGATGAGCCTTCGGAAAGAGCTTGGAGTAAGTCCTATAGACGGGGGACACTCACTCCTTGAAATAGAGTTTCACCATCCTAACCGCCCCTTTGCTATCCGCCTTTTAAATGAAATGATGGAGACCTATAAAACTCACCTCGAAACTGAAAATGCAAGGATCAATGAAGGGCAGGTTGTTTACCTCGAAAAGAAGCGAAATGAATTTGCTGAAAAAATGAACGAGCACCTAAAAAGTCATGTTGCATATCTGAAAGAAAACCTTCAGGAGAAAGGGGTTTTGAACCTAGGGCAGCAGATCTCTCTTTTTCAAGAACGCAGAGGAGAGTTTTTAAGTAATTTAGAGGAGATCGAATTAAAGCTTGGAGAGATCACCCATGTCGATCCATTACTTGTTGTTGAGATGGGGAAAGAGGTGGAGTCCCTTCAAGAAGAGATCCATGCTCTTGCAAAGGAGAGAGATATTTTATCAGTAGCCCTTGTTGAAGAGCCAGATTATGAAAAAAATATCTCTTGTCATCTCCACCGTTTAGATCAAATAGATTTAGAAGAGCTTCGGATAAAAACGGGAATTGATTTGGTTGTCCCTTCTTTGGGTGAAAATCGTCTTGAAAAAGATCGTTACCTTCTTGAGGTGGGAAATTTTATCAAAGTCCTTTCTCCCGATGCTTCTCAATTGAAACGTGTTTTGCAGGAGAAAAACCAACTTTTGAAGCTGTCTGGGTCTAAACTTTCTAATGAGTATATAAAAAACCAACTTCGCCTCCTTTCTCTTCAGGAAGGGGTTCTTAAGAAACGCCTTTTTTATGGAACGAAACGGGGAGAGGAATACCGAGGGATTGATTTAGAAACAGCGCGGAAACTCCTTCTTCAATATGTGCAGGGAAGAGATGGGGCCCAGTCAAAAATCGACGAAATGGCATTTGCCCGCACCCAAATTGAAAAGGAAAATGCTGAGTGGCTCTCCCTTTCCTCTCTTTTCCCAGATGATTTTTCTCAGGAGATGGTTCGTGAAATGGGGGGATTAAAAAAAGAGCTTCGAAAAGAGCGGGTCCACATGGATAAGGAAGGGGAACGTCTTGAAAGGAGATGTGAGCAGATAAAGAAAGAGCTCCACCGCCATATCGAGCAGGTTGTGAGTCTGGCAGAACTTGAGAAGGAAAGAAACGTTGACCGGATTCGGTCTATTCGTTTTGCAATCCTTGATCTTTTAGGGCAAGAAGTAGCTCTTGTTGAAAAGCAAATTGAAGATCGTATCGAAGAAAAAGTAAGCCATTTAGGGAAAGAGAAAAAACTGATTGAAAAACGGCTCGGTGATATCAAAGAAGAAATAAGGGGTGTTCCTGAAGGGTGGATGCGTGAATACCAACTTAAATTTGCAGCAGACATGACAAAAGGGATGCTTGTCGCCCTTGTGAATCTTGTCGAATCAAAAAGTATTGAGCAAAACCTTTCCCTTTTAGAATCTAAGCCAATCGATTTTGCTCAAGCATCCATTATTCCCAAAAAGCCCCTTTTAAAAGTTTTTGGAGGTGTCGGCACTCTTTTAGGAGCACTGATGACGTTTGCAGCCCTCTTCATTTTGTATCTCTATCGAGGCTTCCCTTTAACTCTTCGAAATATGGCGGTGCGTGGGAAAAGGGTTGTAGGTCCCCTCTCCCATAGCGTTACCCTAAAGGAAAAGAAAAGCGACTTAGAAGCCTTAAGGCGGTTTTCTCTCCTCCTTAAGGAGGAGGGGCGGTTTCCCCTTGTTGTGGCCCTTGTTTTAGGAAAGAGAGAATGCTTTGCTTCCCCTTTTGCCGAGCTTCTTTCTAAAGAGGGGAAAAAAGTCCTGATTCTCGATCTTAATTTTTCTATGAAAGTGGAAGATAAAAATCTGCCGGGATTGATCCACTATTTAGAGGGAGAATCTAAACTCTTAAACATCTGTGAAACACGTTATGGGGGGTATATTTGCTTAGGGGGATGTACCTCTTTTGGAGATGAAATGGTCAAAACCCCCAAATTTGATCAGTTCCTAGAAAAGATGAAGAAAGAGTATGATGTTATTCTCTTGTCCCTTCCGGTGCCCGTTGATAGCTCCCTTCCCAAAGCCTTTTTCGATAAGGTTGATGTCCTGTCCCTTCATTTAGAAGAGGAATCTTACGATGTCTTAGCCCCTTACTTTGAATGGGAAAGGGAAGGACATTCTCTTACCTTCACGTGAGCAGCAAGAAGGGCGCAAAAAATAAACAGCATTGTTCTTCCTGAGTTGTAAGTCCAAAGAAAATGATCGACACATCCCATGAGGAGAAGGGAAAAAAGAATGGTCATCAGAGTAAGGGAAAGGGAAGAAAACCTTTGCTTGAAGGGGGGAATAATGAGGGAAAAGATGAAAAGGGCCATTAGGCTAAGGCCAACAAGACCTGTTTCAGAAGCGACTTGGAGATAGATATTGTGCGCTAAAGCTCCCATTGGGTTTGCTCCGGCAAACGAGGGGTCAAGAGAGCCGTAGGGAAATAAAGCGAATCCATTGTATCCGATTCCCAAGAAGGGGTGGTGGGCAAAAAGGGTAGAAGCAAGCTTGTAATAGAAAATACGATCCCCATCTGATGCACTTGGTAAAGAGGTATAGTTCACAAACCCTCCTCGCGCAATAAATTGTTGAAAGAGGAGGAAGATGGTGATAAGAGCTGCTCCTCCAATCAGCCCTGCAAGCTGTCCAACACCTTTTTCTTTCTTAAAAATGCCTACACTAAAGAAGAGTAAAGAGCCTAAAACCCAGGCGAAAAAGGGGCCACGAGAAAAGGTAAGGGCAAGGGTTAGGATTAAAAAAGGGATTAGAGCAAAGAGGCATCCTTTTTTCATTCTAGAGGTGGTTTGTGTGAAGAGGTAGTAAGAGATGAAAAGAGCGATGACTAAATATCCTCCAAAGATATTGGGATGGTCAAAGGTTCCGTGAGATCGAAGGACTACCGAGAGATTGGGCTGGATCCAAGGGAGCTTATCAAAAAAGTGGCGGTTTGTCTCTGTTAAAGGGTAAACGGCAATGTTGTTCATTGAGGGGCTAACTTGAGGTTCCGACAGAAAAGAAAGGCCCAAGCTTTTTTGAAAGATAAACTGCCCTGTCCCAATGAGACATTCAAGAGCAGCAACTCCAATAAAAAGCCATAAGGCAGTGGCGATCCATTCTGATCTTTTGCTAAGGAGGAGGTAGATGAGATGAAACGTGATGGAAGCGATTGTGAGATTAATCAGGGCGGCGTACTGGGTCAGATAAGTTGAAAAAAGAGAGAAGAAAATCGAAACAAAGGCTGCTAGGATGAAAAGAGTTAAATAGCGTGAGTGACGATTAAAAAAGAGCTCCTTAACCTTGACCTCCTTCATAAGGAGTGCGGCAGACAAGAGTCCGACAATCCAGAAATCGGTGAGATGGAAGTGGATATACTTTTGAAAAAGGGGAGGAAGGGTGACTGTAAAAGAGGCTGTACGTTCAAAGAGGTGAAAGAAAGAGACCGAGACTCCTCGAAAAACTTTGAAAAAAGTGTTGGCAAAGGGAAAAGCTGAAATGAAAAGGATAGTGAAGATGTACAGCAGCTTGACTTTCATGGTCTATCTCATTATCAAGGAGTATAGGGTTTCGCGTTGATTTCTCTCCACTTTTTAATCATTTGAGCTGCAAGGGGAGCGGCTTCCTTCCCATAATCTCCATACTTTAGGTAAACAACAACGGCAAGCTCTGGCATGTCTGTCCGGTAGTCGTCCCCTTCTTTAAAAGAGAGAGCCCCAAACCAGATGTCCTTGCAGATAATAGCCCCCTCTTCCCGGTCTAAGGTGGGTCGATAGACAAACTCAGCGGTAGAGGTTTTCCCCACGAATTGACTTTGCAGTGCCTTATAATCGGGAATCCACTTAGGGTGTTCATAAAGCGCTCGAATTCGAAAAGGTTGGACAGGACCCTTGTCTCCCATGACGACGCGGCGCATCCCTTCCATGAGCTCTTTACGGACCCGCGGGGGGAGATCGATCACTTTGCGCACCTCTTTTTGTGTTTCTTTCACACTTTCCGAATCGACCCTCATTTTTACAATTTGAGGTTTTAAAATGGCCCCTCCATTTCCAATTGTGGCTAGCATCCCTACCGTTTGAAGAGGGGTGACAACCAAGGAGTGTTGTCCAATAGCAAACGAATAAAGACCTGTCCGATTATCACGAAGATCATCGGGAACATATCCTCCAATTTCCCCAAAAAGATCGATTCCCGTTGGCTTTCCAAACCCAAAATGCTCTGTTGTTTTTTGGAGCTCTGCAGGATGGTTAATTCTTTCGCTTGCGAGGAGAGAAAAATAGATATTGCTCGAGCGCTCCATTGCGGTTTTAAAATCAATGCGCCCAAGAGAGGCATGAGTTCGAGGAAGACGTCCCCCTTTGTAGTGGCGGGTGATGAGCGTTCCATCAAGGTGGCGGCCAAGAACAATCCCATTTGGTGTCACGATAGTCGGGTTTGTTTCATCAATAATTTCTAAGGGAGGGAGTCCACACTCTAACATTTGCTTTAACGCTTCGTACCC
>JAGROK010000087.1 GCA_020440285.1 Chlamydiia bacterium
ATCTTTCCACCGAAAATTTTACGCTCGATCTTGCTGGCTTACATGAAGCCAGCTTCGCTCTCCGCGCTTCATTTTCAATGAAAATCTTCTGTCCAATTATTACTATTTTAAACTAATTCAGCTATAAAGCAGCGAAGTGTAATTGATATCACGCCCTAAATGTGAAAAATATCTTTTAGTGCTTGCTTGGAAGTTTCCCTTCCTATAGATGCAATCGACTCAGTTAGAGGGATTTCCTTTGGGCAGACCTGGACACAGTTTTGAGCATTTCCACACTCACTGATCCCCCCTTCCTCCATCAGGGTATGGAGGCGGGTCCCTTTCTCCATCTCCCCGGTGGGGTTAAGGTTGAAAAGGCGGGTCTGGGAAACAGGGGCCGGGCCGATGAATTTGGAGCTTTGATTGACTTGAGGACAAGCTTCCGAGCAGCACCCACAGGTCATGCAGGTAGAAAGGGTGTACATGGTCTCTTGGGTTTTCTGATCGATTTTTGGACCAAACCCTTTAATAAAAGATCCATCGGTGGAGATCCACCCTTGCGTTTTCTTTAAGTTTTCAAACATTTGAGACCGATTCACCACAAGATCGCGAACCAAAGGAAATTTTGTAAAAGGGGCTAGGGTAATGGTGCGACTCCCCGTTCTCTTTAGGATCGGCTCCACAATGGCTGTACAAGCTTGACGAGGGCGTCCGTTGATTAACATAGAGCACGAGCCGCAAACCTCTTCTAAACACCCTTGTTCCCAAGTCACTGGGGTGACCGTTTCCCCTTTTCGGTTAACGGGATGTTTTTGGATCTCCATCAAAGCAGAGATCACATTGATATAAGGTTTAAGCTCAAGCTCAAACTCTTCCCAATATTGATTTCCTTTTTCTCCCCGATAAACTTTTAGAATAAATGTCTCTGCCAATGGTGAACCTATCTAAATGGGTAATTCGATATTAGACGGAATATTCTCCAACTTGGGTTTAATCCGCTTTGCTTTTGTATAATCTCTTTGTATCGGTTTCAGGTAGGGGGTGTCAATGGGTTCATAAGAAATTTCTGGCTCATCAAGAGTTGGGCTGTATGTTGCAATGGTCGTTTTGAGCCAATTTGCATCATCCCGCTCCGGAAACTCAGGTTTAAAGTGAGATCCTCGAAATTCATCCCGAAGAAGGGCTCCCTTAGTGATGATCATTGCAAGTTCAATCATGGATCGAAACTGATTAGCAAAGATATAGGTTTGATTCAGCTTCGATCCTTTGTCACCCAGGGTGATATTTTTATACCGTTCCCGAATCTCCTTTAAGTACTCAAGAGTCTCCTTAAGACTTTTGTTATTCCGCTTTACAGTGACATGTTGCACCATCATTCGAGCCATTTCTTCGTGAAGATGGTGGACATTTTCTTTCCCATTTCGATTCATTAAGTCTTGTTTAAAAGTCTCTTCCTTCTCAAGAGCCTCTTTAAAAGGGCCCTCTCCTACTTCGTCATAGGAATGGGAAAGGGTTTCAAGATAACGGGGCACTTCAACTCCACATACAAGCCCTCCAAAAATGCAAGAGACAAGAGAATTTGCCCCTAAACGATTTGCCCCATGATATTGATACTCCGCTTCACCTGCTACAAAACACCCTGTCAAATTACTCATCTGCCGAAATCGCTCTTTTCGATCGGGAGCATCAGCTGCAGGCCAATCAACCCACGCCCCTCCCATCGAATAGTGAACAGCAGGAGCGATGCGCATGGGAACTTTGCGAGGATCTTCCCCTGTAAAGCGCTGATAGATATGGAGGACAGACTCAAGTTTATGAAGAGTCTCTTCAGGAAGATGGGTGACATCGAGAAAAACCTCATCTCTCCCTTCAACTCCAAGTCCAAGCTCAAGAACTCGAAGAATCTCACGAGCTCCAATATCGCGAGGGACAAGATTTCCAAAAGCGGGATACATCTCTTCTAAAAAGTACCAAGGCTTCCCTGTTTCGCCACATGGAATCGTCTTCCCTTCAGGGGTTTCAATCGATTTTGATCCATCTCCATACACCCAGATCCGACCTCCCTCTCCTCGAATCGATTCTGACATGAGGCGGAGCTTATCACTTGCAGGAATTGCGGTAGGGTGG
>JAGROK010000088.1 GCA_020440285.1 Chlamydiia bacterium
CTGGCTAAAAAGACGTTGTCGACGCTTATTAATGCGATGGGAGCGCTTAGTCGTGATATGGAGTGGGCTGGCTGTATTGGGAGTGATTTATACGTGGCTCAAAAATTTAGTTGGATAGGTTCATTGGTGTCCCAAACAATTATATTATCATTGACCTAAAACTTTATCATAGAATAAATTCGTTCTTCGTTAGAAAAAATTAAGGTCAAAAAATGTTCAATAAAGTAGTTTTTTTAATGTTGGTCGCTGCATCTGCAGCTTTTGCTCAAGATGTAGAAAGGGTAAATACAGACTCAACAACAACTTCGGCAGAAAAAGAAAGCCCTCTTGAATCATACCAGTACAACAATCGCATGGTAGTTTATAACCTTTTGTGTCAATGCTACGAGAGAATCAAACCAAATGCTGTATATGTGGGAATCGATGGTTGGATCACTTGGGCTGTTACTCATGGTAGCCACCAAAACAACATGGACTCAGGCCTCCTCCCTACATTAGTTGGGAAAATTGAGGCCCGGTTAGGGTATAATTACCTCCTTGCAGGAAGAAACCATCTAACACCTATCATTGGTGGGGGGATTTTTGGAGATTCTAGGTCATACCACTACGAAAGACACAAAACTTATACGTATTTGCATTATGTCGGGAATGAAGTGGATACATTTGAGATAGATTACATTAGCTACAAGAAAGTTCAGCTGCCAGCAGTTTATTATGGACTATTTGGGGTTTTATATGACCATGAGTTCAATTCGATTTTCAATTTAGGGTTATATGCGAAAGGACTTGTTGGAGGGAATTCTGGAGGAAAGAGGTGGGGAAATCCAATTTTTGGTTTTGACATTACCGTTCCGATTACGTTCCGATTTGGAAAGGAGCGTCACTGGGATTTTCGACTAGAGCCTTTTGACATTTACATTAATGGCCGGGAGATTAATAGGAATTACTTCGGGTGCCGCTGCGCTTTCGGGTATCGTTATTAACTGCTATAGAGAAAAGAGATCGCGGACACCTCTGCAGTGGGGAGGGAGGGAGCTTTTCGCTTCATTGAGGAACTCGGCTGCCATCTCCTTGGCCTTTTCAAGGCCAAGGAGGGTGATGCAGTTGGACTTTCCATTTGCAGCATCTGATCCAACGGGCTTTCCGAGTGAAGGTGTTGTCGAGGTAACATCGAGGATGTCGTCGTACATTTGAAAGGCGATTCCAAAAAGGGTGCCGCTCTGTTTGAGGGCCTCTTGCTCTGTTTGAGGGGCGCCGGAAAGGAGAGCGCCGCACTCTAGCGCGGTTGCAAAAAGGGCTGCCGTTTTTCCCCGGTACATGAATTCAAGGATATTCCAGTCGATGGGTCTTCCTTCAAAGAGGATATCGACGAGTTGTCCTCCGATCATCCCGTGTCCTCCAGCCCCTTTTGCGATGAGGGCTGTGATTTCTTGGGGAGCGCCGCAGGTGGCAAGGATTTCAAAGGCGTAGGTGAGGAGGAAATCACCGACAAGGACAGCTTGCCCTTCCCCAAAGACTTTATGGAGGGTGGGCTTGCCCCGCCGAAGGTCATCATCATCCATGCAAGGGAGATCGTCGTGAATGAGAGAGTAGGTGTGGATCATTTCAAGGGCGCAGGCAACGTCTAGCCCTTTTTCGATGGGGATGTTGTAGTCTTCAAGGACTTTTAGAAGGAAAAGGGGGCGGAGCCTTTTTCCGGGGAGCATCAAGGAGTAATGGGCTCCTTCAAAGAGGAGAAAGTGGAGTCCTTCCCTTTTGGGGAGGAGCTCTTCAAGGCGCTCATTAATCAAGGAGCGAAGTGTCGTGCTTGAGTCTAATGCCGTCATACCGTCTCCCTTTTTTCTCTCCAATTGAGCGAAGTTCTCTGATAAGATCGGTAGAACTTGGTGGGATCCCCACTCCAAAATACCGAAATCCTTTTGCAGCCATTTCCTTTGGATGGTATTGATTGCGCCCATCAAAAAAAGCATTTCCTCTCATCCTAGACAAAACTGTATGGAGGTTCACAAAGCGAAATTGTTTCCACTCTGTCACGAGGATAATTGCATCAGCACTTTCTGCTGCTTGGTATTCACTGACGCAAAAACGGACCTTAGGGTTATTTCCAAGGATCTCCTTGGCATTTCCCATTGCGATCGGATCGTAAAGGCGGAGATTTGCCCCATTTTCGAGAAGGGAGTGGATGAGTGTTAACGCGGGAGCCTCTCGCATATCGTCGGTATTGGGCTTGAAAGCAAGGCCCCAAATCGCAATCGTTTTTCCTTGAATCCCTCCCTTGTTGGAGAAGTAGTGAGCGACCCGTTTTAAGAGCCCTTTTTTTTGTTTTTCGTTGATCTCTTCGACTGCCTTTAGGAGGGGAGTATCGCACTCATGGGTGGAGGCCATGGCGATAAGGGCGCGGATATCTTTGGGAAAACAGGATCCTCCATACCCTGCTCCTGCGTAGAGAAAGTGGTATCCAATCCGATGATCGGCGCTTATTCCTTTGCGCACTTCATTGATATTAGCCCCTACCTTTTCACACACCCAAGAGAGTTCATTCATAAAAGAAATCCGGGTGGCAAGCATTGCATTGGAGGCATATTTTGTGAGCTCTGCCGACTCGATGTCCATGATGAGGATCCGATCGTGGTTGAAAGTAAAAGAGGAGTAAAGGCGGTGCAAAATCCGAGAGGCTCTTTCGCTATCACTTCCGATAATGATCCGGTCAGGCTTCATGCAATCTTCGATTGCAGAACCTTCTTTTAAAAACTCAGGGCAAGAGACGATATCAAAAGAGACTTTATCTTCGAGGTGGTCTTGGATAAGCTTTTTAAGCATCTTCACCGTTCCAACAGGAGCTGTTGATTTATTGACGATGACAGCTTCCTCTTTGAGGTGTTTAGCGATTGAAATCGCTGCATTTTTCACCTGAGAAAGATCGCAAAACCCCTCTTCCCCTTCAGGAGTTCCGACAGAGATGAAACATATATCTCCTTTTTCCACCTTTTTGTAATCGGTTGAAAACTCGAGCCTTTTTTCCTTTTGATTTCGCTCTGTTAGCTCCTTCAATCCCGGCTCATAAAAGGGGATATTCCCTTCTTTTAGTTTTTCGATTTTTTCCTGATCGATGTCGATGCAAGTGACGTGGTGCCCCATCTCTGCAAAGCAACTTCCCGTTACAAGGCCAACATACCCCACTCCGATCACAACAATTTCTGTCATAAGCGCTCCAATCTTCCACCGTGCAGAGTATAGACCACGTCGCACTCCTTTGCAAGTTCTCGATTGTGGGTGACGACGATGAGCCCTTTATTTAGGTTTTTAGCTGTAGAGATTAAGATGTCATGGATTTTTGCTGAGTTTTCTTCATCGAGGTTTCCTGAGGGCTCATCTGCAAGGATAAGATTGGGGTTGTTGCAAAGGGCGCGGGCAATCGCTGCTCGCTGCTTTTCTCCTCCAGATAGTTGTTTTGCTAAGTGGTGGGTGTGGTTTTCAAGGCCGACTTCTTTTAGTAGCTTTTTTGCCCTTTCTTCATGTCCCCACTCCCTTCCAATTCGGCTGGGCATCAAGATATTTTCAAGGACAGAGTATTCCTCTAGTAAGTTGTAGTTTTGGAAGACAAAACCGATGTGTTGATTCCGGAGGAAGGCCCCCTTCTCTCCAATGGCATTGTGGTTTGATATTTCAAGGGAGCCACTGTCTGGAGTATCAAGCGTTCCTAAAATATGGAGAAGGGTACTTTTCCCCACTCCGGAAGGGCCCATAATGGCAACCGTCTCTCCAAGGTCAACAGTTAGGGAGGCTCCCTTGAGGAGCTCACATTTTGCTGGATGGAGGAAGGTTTTCGTTAGATCTTTTGCAACTAAAACGCTCATGAACCTATTCCACTATTATTAGGAGTTCCCATTATTCAGCCCTAAGGATTTGAGATGGATGAAGTTTTGTTGCTTTTAGCGCCGGGACAAGTCCTGCAAGGAGGGAGATGATAGGGGTTGCGATTAAGATAAAGGTTAGGGCGTGGTGACTCAATTGATTGGGGAGGGACTTGCCATAAAAGGCTGCATTAAACGCCTCATGGCCTTGCAGTAAGCTGAGGAAGTTGACAACGCTATCGATGTGATGCAACGTAAGGATTGCAGCTCCTGTTCCAATGAGTGTGCTTAAGGTTCCCATGATCCCCCCACAAAGGGTAAAGATCAAGGCAATGCTCTTTTTTGAAGCCCCCATCGCACTTAAAATCGCAATCTCTTTTTTCTTATCGTTCACTAAGATCACAAGAAGGGAGATGATATTGCTGCATGCAACGAGGAGGACGATCACTCCAATCATTGTGAAGAGGTATTTATCACTTTGGAATTGTTGAAGGAGGTCTTTTGCAAAATCGTATTCGTGGAACGTTGTCACTTTCCAGTAAGGAGAAAGCCCCCCTTTTTCAAAAGCAACTTCGAGCTTTTCTTTCATCTCCTTCGCACTCCCAAGATCACTTAGGTAAACTTGAATTCCGTTGACCATATTAGAGTCAATGATCGATGAGGCTGAGCTGTTAATCGCATGGACGAGCTCTCCTTTTGTTAGGATCACTTTAGCGCCAATTGCCATTACGCCAGGGTCGTAAAAAGCAGAGACTCTAACGGGAAGTCGTTGCTCTTGCATCGAACTACTCGTTGTCGCTCCGTAGGAGAAGTAACCGACATCCCCTAATTTAACCTGACTATTTTGATAATGCTTGGGGAGAATAACGGGAGAGACGCCCCCTTCTGGAAGAAAGGTTTCTTTCCCAATAAAATAAGGCCATGGAGGAATCACCTCTGGGGGTTTTTCAAAGTGGGTATGGACGGTGACTTTTTCCACTTCAATCCCATCCCATGGAATCTGCCCTTTTAGCTCTTTTCCTTGAAGCTCTCCTTGGACTTGAAAGCGGAGATCGCTTAAAGATCTAATCCCTTTTTTTTCATAAGGGAGGAGCTTTGCCGCCATCGAGAGCTGCCCTTCGATAAATAGGGGAGTTGATAGACTCACCATGTGGCTACTTCCATCTTTTCCCACATAGTGGAGATGCCCCTGACTCTTTTTTATCTTTCCACTCCCTTCCCTCTTCTCCATAGGGAAAACCAATTGCGAAATCGTCCCATTTTTAATAGGGGCATAGACATCAAACTCTTCTCCTTCGGGGAGAAGAGAAGAGAGGGCTTGCAAGCGGTGGGATGATCCTTTCATCCTTTCAATTTCAATGTTTGCAAGGAGAGATTCGATTTGGTTTTGAAACTCAGTAACCGAGACTTTTTTGACCGCTTCAGGGGCATCGAGATTCACCCCATCTAATGAGACATCAGCGAGAAAAAAGAGGTGGTTGATATCTTCGACGCGGGGAGGTTCGATGAGTGTGGGGAGGTGGGGACTCTTTCCACTAAAAGAGGAGACATATGAAACCTGCGTTAAAAATCCCTGCCCTTTTTCTTGCATTTGAGAAAACAAAATCCCTTGAGGGCGGATCATACGAAGCTTTAAAGTTGCTCCTGACACTTCATAATCTTGCGCCGCAAGATTTAAGCTCTCAAGGACTCCAAAAGTCTCTTTCACAAGATCCTTGGGGGAGCCATCCCAGTTGCACTCCCTTGCAGGCCACCTTTTGGGAACCTCTTGGTCTTCTTCAGGTGAGTAGGGGTCTGTCAGTAAGGCAGAAGATTTTTCTCCAATGCTTTTGTAGCGGTAATCGGAAGCATGACTGATGCTATCGACTTGATAGTAGTAGGAGTGGTAGTAGTCGTCGGTTGGAGTGATCCGAATGGGAGCATTTAAAGAGGTGAGTTTTTTGAGCCAATTTTTTTCGATCCCATCCGTAACAGAGAGGAAAACGAGGACGAGCCAGACAACTAACGAAATGACCCCGACAGACATCAGGGCAATAAGGGACATCGATAGCTGCCTCTTCCTCGGGACGAGGTACTTGCGGGCAATCGAAAATTCAAAAATCACTTTGCTTCTTTAAAAACGACGTGCCGTCTTAGTTTTTTATCAAATTTTTTGAGCTCAATTCTATCAGGAGTATTGCGCTTGTTTTTAAATGTCCAGTAGGTTTCCGAGCTTTCGGTGCTCTTAAGTCGTATCTTTTCTCGTGCGCCTTTCTTTGCCATCTTTCAAATCCTTTGTTCGGGGCCATGTTACCGCAATTTAAGAAAAATGTCTAGTGCTCTATCTATTTCTATTTCTGGGAAAGGCTTGGACCTCTTCAAGGCAATTTTTCTCTTGATAGAGGTGGTAACCAAGGCCTGCGATCATCGCTCCATTATCTGCGCAGAGCCCCTTTCCAGGGTAAAAAACTGGATAAGGAGAGTTTTGAAAAAGAACTCTGAGTTTTTGGTTTTGTGAGACTCCTCCACCGATGTAGATTGCCTGGCAATCAAAAGTTTTTGCTGCAATAAGAGCCTTGTCAACAATATCTCTTAGCGCAACCTCTTGAAAGCTGGCCGCTAAATCTTTTTTTTCTTCATTGGAGATGATTGTTGGTCCTTTCTTTGATCCCCCATTTCCTTTAACAGCATATAAAACATTTGTTTTAAGACCGCTGAAGGAGAAATCAAGGGGGGACTCTTTCACACGTCCGGCTCGAAATGAAAATCGTTGAGGGTCTCCCCCCATAGCCAATGTTTCAATGTGGGGACCTCCAGGATAGGGATAACCAAGGAGGGCTGCAACTTTATCGAAAGCCTCGCCAACGGCATCATCGACAGTGGTTCCAAGGATTTTATAATCAGAAATCCCTTCCATTCGCGCTAAAAAGGTATGCCCCCCTGAAATCACGATTCCAAGGGAGGGAAATAGAGTCTCTTTACCCATCATGGCGGAGTAGAGATGGGCCTCGACATGGTTGACTCCAACAAGGGGTTTTTTCCAGCCATAAGCAAGAGTCTTGGCTCCGATAACACCCATAAGGAGAGCTCCCATAAGGCCTGGGCCATTTGCAACGGCAATGAGATCGATGTCATGATCCTTCGTTGCCTCTTCGACCAAAGGGAGGAGGGCATCGACATGGTGGCGAGAAGCAACCTCTGGGTAGACCCCCCCATATTGCTCATGCACCTTTGCTTGTGATGCCACAAGGTTGGTTAAAATTTTAAATCCATCTTCGACAACAGCAACGGCGGTTTCGTCGCAAGATGTTTCAATTCCGAGTACTTTCATAGGGAGGCATTCTATCAAACGGAGAGTTTTCTTTAAAACTAAATGTTATCTATTTAGAAGAGAAGCGGCAGCTTCGGTGTCAAGAATCCACAACGCTTTGTTGGCCTCGGTGCCAACAAGGGAGACGGGGTAGGGGGGAGTGTGCTCTTCAAGGAAGACTTTTCTAACCGCCTCCTCTTTACTTTTTCCTAGAACATAGATCGCGATGTTGCGAGCAGCGTTGATGCAGGGGTAGGTGAGGGTCATGCGCCACGTTTGCTTTTGAGGAACTTCGTTAGCAACAGCAAGCGCAGACTTTTCCTCAAGTGCCTTCGTTCCTGGGAAAAGAGAGGCGGTGTGTCCATCTTCTCCCATCCCAAGCATGACGAGATCAAAAGGACGAGAGCCCAGGACCTCTTTGATTTTTGCATTGTAGGCCTTTCCATTTTCTACAATGTTATCCTCTGCTTCCATGCGGAAGATGTGGGTGGGAGGAATGGATAGGGTTTTAAGTCCTGCATCCATGGCCATTCGAAAGTTGCTCTCGGGACTAGTTGGAGAAACGGAGCGCTCATCCCCCCAAAAAATCAGCACTTTTGTCCAGTCGATCTCCCCTGAATAGGAGGGGGAAGAGAGCATTTCAAAAATGGTCTTCGGCGTTGATCCACCTGATAGGGCAACAGCAAAATATTCGTGGGTTTTCATCGCCTCTTTAGCGCAGTTAATGAAATGTTCGGTGGCAAAGGCTAAGGTTTGCCCCTTATCCCCAGGATGGGCGATATCGCGCCGTTTGTCCCAAGAAAAAAAGTGGGGAGTTTCACTCATGGCACAGCTTCTTATTTTCAATCGTTGTCAGGAGTTTAAGGACCTTTGTGTAATGCTCACTGGTTCCCTTATGGCAAATCTCTTTAACGAGGGATTGTCCTGAGAGATCTTTATCGAGGACATAGTTCATCGGGAGGGCGCAGAATTCAGGGCTCGATTTTTCAATCATAACATGGTGAGGACATTTAGGATTTCGTTTAAAAACGTAGTGAAAATCTTGATCGGTTGTGATTTCGATCGACAGGATTCTTCCTGGAGGAATATCAGATGACTGAGTAGGAACAATGGTTGATTCTACCTTCCCATATTCACTTTTATAGTGAAAAGCATCTTTCTCCACTTTTTGAAGAGACCAGCCAAGCTGAGATGCAACCCATCCCTGGAGGTAGATCGATTGAATATTTGTATGGCAGAGATAATCGGTCTCTTTTGCGTTGTAGCTGATTGTGATTTTATTTGCATGACGGATCTGCTCAAGTGCGTCAGAGGCTTTAAAAATCCCCGCAAAGAGTTGTCGCCACCCTTCTGTGCGGGCCCAGTTAAGGTCGGCAACATCGGCATCGCACCGCTCGTCATGAGAAAGAACTGCCTTTGCAAAAGCGGGAAGATCGCAAGCTGCTTCTGAATCAAAGATAATCCGATCGGCAAGGTGTTCTAGTTGCTCTGCAACAGGGTTTTTAATGGTGGGGTCATCAGCATGAACGAGATAAATAGGAAGATCGGGAAGGAGGTGGGGGAGAATCACGAAAGGGACTTGTGGGTGGTCTTTACCACAAACCTCTACTTCAATAAGATCGCAAACAATTTCATGCTCTCCCTCGTCAGCAGTCATGACTGAAACAGCGGTTTTCATTTCATGTCCTGTGCAACCCTCGTCGTAGGTGATAAAAAGGATGCGGGAAGGGAACTTTTGAATGAGCTTTTGAGCCACTTCGTTGAGATAACCGATTCTCTGACACTTTTTAGCATAGATAATCAGGTTGAAAAGGCACGCCCGCATCTTATTGGTTCCCTGGAGAGAGTCCCAGATCCGTTCAAGCTCAGATTCGATGTTAGCTGGATCAATCGTTATTGCCATATTAAATCAAGCGCCATTTTCTTCCATCTCGAGAGAGCATTTCATCAGATGCTTTAGGCCCCCAGGTTCCAGCAGCGTAGTTTGGAAAGTCCTTAGGGGTTTGATTGGCCCAGTAATCGAGGAGGGGAGTGAAAAATTGCCACGAGTGGAATACTTCATCTTGCCTTGCAAAAAGGGTGCTATCCCCTGCAATGCAATCGCAGATAAGCCTCTCATATGCATCGGGTGGGGCAAGGCCAAAGAAGGCTCCATAGCGGAAGTCCATTTTAACCGGCTGGATTGGGCTACTGGGTCCCGGAACTTTGCAATTGATTTTGAGAGCAATCCCCTCGTTGGGCTGAATCCGAATCGCTAAGACATTGGGATCATGTTTTTGCCCATGTTCATGGAAGAGAACTCCAGGAGGATGTTTAAAGGTTATGGCAATTTCCGTTGCCCTTTTGGGAAGACGTTTTGCCCCTCTCAAGTAAAAAGGAACCCCATCCCACCGCCAATTATCGATGAATAAGCGTACTGCGCCATACGTTTCAACAGATGATTTTGGACTGACATTCTCCTCTTCTCGGTAACCCTTAACATCTTCTCCCCCTGCATATCCTTTGCCATACTGACCACGAACTGCAGATTTTTCAAAGTCTTCACTTTTAAAAGGGCGCAAAGCTTCTAAAACCTTTACCTTTTCATCGTGAATCGCGTTGGGGCTCAGGTTTACAGGAGGCTCCATAGCAATGAGTGAAAAGAGCTGCATCATGTGGTTTTGCATAATATCACGCACCAGCCCTTGCTCTTCGTAGAAATGCCCCCTTGTTCCAATGCCAATATCTTCTGCTACAGTAAACTGAACATGATCGATATAACGGTGGTTCCAAAGGTTTTCGAAAATCGAGTTTCCAAAGCGGAATACCAAAAGATTTTGCGCTGTTTCTTTTCCTAGATAGTGGTCGATCCGATAGAGCTGTTCTTCACTTAAATGGTGCATCAGATCTTTTTGAAGCTCTAATGCAGAGTTGAGATCGTGGCCAAACGGCTTTTCAATAATGACCCGAGACCACTTTTCTGTTTCACTTTTGTGATCATAGAGGAGTTTGTGTTTTTTGAGCTTTTCAATGATTGTGGGAAAAAAACTAGGTTGCGTTGAGAGGTAATAAATCCGATTCCCTTGCGTTCCCATTTGAGAGTCGAGATCAGCAAGATGTTTTGCAAAGCGCTCATAACCGGCGTCGTCATCAAATTCTGATTGGTGGTAGAAAAGTTGCGAGTGAAATGCTTCCCAAACCTCTTCCTCGATCGGTTTGACGCGGGAGTGCTCACTCACTGCTTTTTTCATCTCATCTCGAAAAACCTCATCGGTTTTTTCTCTCCTTGCAAACCCGCAACACGCAAAATTTGTGGGCAGTTGCCCTTCTCTCTTTAAGTTGTAAAGGGCGGGCATCAGCTTTCGAGCTGTTAAATCTCCCGTCGCCCCAAAGATCACCACAATGCATGGATCTAAACTTCTAGATGTTTGTCCTGGTTCCTCAAAAGGATGTACTTCTTCATTTGCCATTCCCTAACCTTAAGGGAAACAAAATTTTTAATCTAGTGCTCAATCAAAATTTTATCTTCGATTGATATGTAGCTAAAGTAGTAACAATTCATCCAGATCTTTTCACCGAAAATTTTACGCTCGATCTTGCTTACCTTACATGAAGCCAGCTTCGCTCCCCGCGCTTCATTTTCAATGAAAATCTTCTGTCCAATTATTACCCCGAAGTGCGACCTATTTCGCTGCATAGGCACGTAGAATTGGCGCAGATACAAGCTGAGCGCCGAGTCAAGGTGATTCACCTTGGCGAAGGGGC
>JAGROK010000089.1 GCA_020440285.1 Chlamydiia bacterium
AGAGCTGCGGCGATAAGATGAACACTTGCTATCTGGGTAGCTGCTACAAAAGAGAGATCAGGACGTTTTGTAAGGCAAAGCGCTGCAATATTTCCGATGAGAAGAGCCAAAGGGGCATTAGCAAGATTTTCAATGGCCTTTCCATAAAGGACTCCACGAAAGCTCCCGTCTTGATTAGAGGAGTAAAATTTATACTTGTCGGGAAGTCTACTCACCGCCTCCATAGCGCCGATTTGACAAGCTGCAGCTATAAGGAGCCCTTTCCGGGTTGTTCCCCCGGGGAAAAACTGGATTCCCCGCTTTGACCCTGCAAGGTAAGCAATTGCTAAAAAGAGGGTAGGTTGGACCGCATGGTGAATAAAATGATTACTTACACGGGTCATGATTTCTCCTCATTTTGGCACGGATTTTAAAGAAAATCGTAATTAAAAGGAAGAGATTTTGATCCCCTAGATGGCAAAGCTTGTTCGGACAAGCTCAATCGCTCCATTGGCAAACATCTGAACGGCGATCAGGGCAACAATCATCCCTCCTAGGCGCTCGAAGGCTAGGAGCCCCTTTTCGCCAAGGCCATACTTAACAAAGGAGGAGAGGAGGGCGATGATGCAGGAAAGGGTCATTGCGCCGCAGATAATCACAGTCATTAAGAGGGGGTGTTCTACCTTTGAGGAGTAGAGCATCACCGCAGTGATCGAGCCTGGTCCTGCAATCACTGGGATGGCGAGGGGGACGATCATCGGTTCATGTTGAGGCCCTTTTTCCTTTTCTTGAGAAGGAAAGATCATGGTAATCGAGATTAAAAGGAGGAGAATTCCTCCTGCCATTCCGAGGATATGTTCGTTAATCCCAAGGACGTTAAAGATTCCCCGTCCAAAGTAATTGAAAAGGAGAAGGATGATAAGGGCAAACCCAAACTCGCGGAGGAGGATAAGACGTTGTTTTGTTGGGGAATAGTGGCCAAGCAGGGAAAGGTATAAAGGGATATTTCCAAGGACGTTGATAACAAAAAAAAGGGCGATGGCCATCGAAATAGGACTTTGCGGCATATAAAAAACTCCTTTGAGTCCTTGATTATGCAGGATGCATGAATTTTTTCGTAGGAATTTCCAGAAGAAGTTGGCATAATATTACCATGAAGAAATATAAAATTGTCACTTTGGGATGTCGTACGAATCAGTATGAGTCTCAAGCTTTTTTAGATCAGCTGAAAAAGAAAGGGTATGGAGAGGCTTCTTCGGGAGAAGAGGCTGATCTTTGCATTGTCAATACCTGCACTGTGACCCAGTCTGCTGATCACCGCTCCCTTTACCAGATTCGGAAGCTTGCGAGGGAATATCGCCCTAAACGACTTGTGGTGACAGGGTGTCTTGCTGAAAGGTCAAAAAAAGAGCTGGAAGCGTTAGATGAGGTGACCGATGTTGTGTTAAATAGTGAGAAAGAGGGGCTTCTTCCCCTTATTTTTCCAGAGGAGTCGTGGCCAGAATTTCGGATCGAGCGGTTTGAAGCCCACACTCGCGCTTTTGTTAAGATCCAAGATGGGTGCAACTCTTATTGCAGCTACTGCGTGATCCCATTTGTGAGGGGAAGGTCTC
The DNA here is from genome assembly GCA_020440285.1 of Chlamydiia bacterium. Classification (GTDB taxonomy): domain Bacteria; phylum Chlamydiota; class Chlamydiia; order Chlamydiales; family Simkaniaceae; genus Neptunichlamydia. The sequence goes on from JAGROK010000089.1 coordinate 1,593, forward strand.
GCTCGAAAAAGACGTTTGAGATCCTTCAAGAGATAGATGCCCTTGTTGACAATGGATACAAGGAAGTTGTTTTAACAGGGATCAATATTGGAGATTTTGGCCCTGATCGATTGAGCGATCTTGTTCGTCAGGTCGACAAAATTGAAGGGCTTGAAAGGATCCGGATCTCATCGATTGATCCCGATGAAATTGATGAAGATCTACTGAGCGCCGTTATAGAAGGAAAAAAAACGTGCCCTTCAATGCATATCGTTTTGCAATCAGGATCGAACTTAACTTTGAAGCGGATGAGGCGTAAATATACGAGGCAAGATTTTCTAGATGCTGTTAAAAGGCTTCAAAAGGCAAACCCTTTCTTTACCGTAACGACTGATATTATTGTTGGATTTCCTGGTGAAACGGAAGAGGAGTTTCAGGAAACACTCGAGCTTATGAAAGAGGTCCTCTTTGCAAAGGTTCATATGTTTCCCTATAGCGATCGACCCAAAACAAGGGCCTCTCGAATGCCTAATAAAGTTCCTCAAGAGGTTATCCAAGAAAGAAAAGCGCGACTACTAAAAGTAGCGGAAGAAAATGCCTACAAGCTCCGAAATAAATGGGTTGGAGAGGAGTTTTCTGTTCTTATGGAAACAGATGGAATGGGGCATACAGAAAATTTTCTTCCTGTACACATCCCAAATCAAGAGTTAAAGGTTAATACCCTTGTAAAAGTAAAAATCATAGACAATACCCCTGAAGGATTCATTGGTGAAAATCAAGCTGACAGAAAAATACAAACCCTTTTCGCATGAGGTAGGAACCTCTCTTCTTATCCCTAAAAGCTCTTGGAAGGTGACAGTTTACCCTGCTAAAATTAAGCTAGAAAATATCATTTCCTTAGGGAAAAAACAGGTGCAGACGGTATTTCCAAAAATTGAAGGACCTTTAACGCAGTTTACTGTCATGCAAGACCTTGAAAGGCATTGGATCCGCGTATTTGGACAAGGACCTCAAGGGTATTTCTCATACCGCCTTGTCGCCTCGTCTCATGAGATAGTCCTTTTTTTGGAAAGGGGACCTAAGGAAGGGATCACCTTTGTCTTTGAGGGGGAGGCTAAAAATTTAAAGAGGAAGGAAGAGCTGATTGTTTCAACTTCCACTCCGGCTTTTCATGAAGGTCCTTCTGAGAAGATGCACTTTGGTGTTTCAAAAAAGCAAGATTGGACTTTGGTTCGAAGAAGATTAATGCTTGAGGAGATCCTTCCGATATGGTTTCAGTTGGGAAAACATATTCCAAAGCATCCGATTTTGGATGTAGGAACCTCTCGTCTCCTTGATGTATGTGATAAGAAAATTCAAGGGAAAGAGTGTGATAAGTTGGGGCAGTCCTTTGTCGAACTGTTTAAGGTAGGGTTTGAAGGACTTTTAGTCCCTCGATTGAGTGATGCCGATTTTCAGGGGTATAATTTGGATGAAGCATCTGTTCCCAAGGAGGCCTCTCCCCTTGTTATTTTGGGTGAAGGGGCTCGCCTTATCCGCCGCCTTTTGGTGCAGAAAGAAAAAAAAGGGTTTGCGATTCTTCCCTGTCTTCCTAAAGAGCTTCATGCGGGGCGCTTTACCCATATTCACTTAAGCGATCTTCTAAGTGGAGATCTCGAGTGGTCAAAAAAACAGATTCGTCGCTTGATCCTTTATCCAAAGGGGGACCAAGAATGTCTCTTTTCTTTTCAGCCTTCGATTAAATCGTTTCGCTTTCGGATAGGGAGAAAAGGGAGGGGAACTATTTGCCAAGTAGGAAGCCCTCTAAAACTTAAAAAAGATGCTCTCTATATCTTAGATCGTTTTCAAAAGTAAGTTGTTTATCACTCATTTCCTGGAGTGATGATTTTGAGAGATGAGGGGAGGACTCTGATGTAGACGTCGTCATTAAAATGGAGGGGTTCTCCGTCGATGTGAACCGTTTGGAGGGGGCTCTTAAGGATAACTTCTTGACATCGAAATGTTTCAGTATATTTGGAGTCATCTAAATGCTTTGTAAAAAGATCGTGAACAAGTTTTGGAGCAGCATGGGGAGGAAATTCTTTCCAAATGATGACATCTAAAAACCCGTCATCAATCTTAGCGTTGGGCGCGATAAAAGCGTTGTTTCCATACTGCTTTGAATTGGCAAAGCAAATGAGAAAGGCTTTTTTGCGAAAGGCTTTTCCATCGATAACAAGGTCATAATATTGAGGCTTGTATTGAGGAAGCTCTTGAAGGACCACGAGGAGATAGGAAGCGGGACCTCGAATGTTTAAGTTTGCAAAAGCAGCACTTACATTCGCATCAAAACCAATCCCTGCAACCCCGAGATAGGCTTCGTCATTAATCCGGACAGTATCGATCCATTGGCTATGAAGATCATTGATCATTCGGATTGCTTTGGAAGGATCTTTAGGGATATCGAAATGGCGGGCAAACCCATTTCCAGAGCCGGTTGGGACAATAGCAAGAGAGGCGTTAGAGCCAATCATCCCTTGAGCTACCTCATTAACCGACCCATCTCCTCCGACAGCAACAATGATCTCTGAGCCCCGTTCAATGGCCCCCTTTGCTAGTTCTGTTGCATGTTTTGGATAGGCGGTATAAAGAATTTCATACTCAAATTTTTGCCGATCAATATTTCTCTTAACAAGCTTATGAATTTTCCTTTGCTTTCCTAATCCTGAAACTGGGTTAACAATAAACGTGACTTTATACCGCTCATGATTCAAAACTTGGTTTTTCCCTGTGTCAGCATCTTGATCTTTAACCCTATCTGCATCGCTCCTATCTCTTGGATAGGAGGCTGCTTCGATAGGGGCAAACCTCAAGCGCTGACTTTGGGAAATTCCCAAGTTTTGAATCATGACCGGTATAATTTTTCCAAATAGAGGGAGGGAAAGCACTAATAGCAATAAGAAGATCTTTTTCATAGAACAGAAGTATAATCCTTTAGAAAATAGTAGACAAGGGGAGGACTCGGCATTAACATGACTCGGTATGGATATCACGGATCCCCATAGATACCTTGCCCTTCATGAAGGGGGGAAAACGATTCGCCTCCTTGCGGGGTTAAAGCTCGAGGTTAAAGGAAAGGAGGTTTCCTTAGAAGGCAATGGAAAGGGGATTTTTGAGTACCATTCTGAGACCCCTTTAACTTATCAAGAGTATCTCATTATCTATCCGAGTGGATTTAAAGGGCATGACCCCTATGCTTTCCTCCCTACTTTTTCAAAGGAAGATCAAGCTCTTTTTAGTAAGGGGAATCACCTGAAAATTGATGAGGTAATGGGGGGTAGGATCTGTGAGCATCAAGGGGTGATGGGGGTGAAGTTCGCTGTGTGGGCACCCCATGCGAAAAATGTCTCCCTTATTGCCGATTTTAATGGATGGAACATCGATGCAAATCCGATGAGAAAGCTAGGGGATTCTGGGGTGTGGGAGCTGTTTGTTCCAGCTCTTAAGGAAGGAGAGCGGTATAAGTTTGCGATCGAAACTTTAGAAGGGGTGATTAAGAGAAAAGCAGACCCTTATGGATATCAAGGAGAAATGAGGCCCGATACAGCTTCGGTTGTTACCCAAATAGATCGCCATGTTTGGAACGATCATGAGTGGATGGAAAAAAGGGAAAAGGGGCTTAATCGCCCCCTCAATATTTATGAGGTTCATCTCGGATCGTGGAAAAAAGAGGGGAGAGAGTTTTTAAATTATAGGGAGATCGCCTCCCTTCTGATTGAATATGTCAAAAAACTTGGATATACCCATATTGAGCTGATGCCTGTGATGGGACATCCCTTTGATGAGTCATGGGGATATCAAGTCACAGGGTTTTATGCTGTTTCGAGGCGGTATGGAACCGTTGAAGACTTTCAATATTTTATTGATCTTTTCCATCAAAATGGAATTGGAGTGATTCTTGATTGGGTTCCTGGTCATTTTCCTACCGATGAACACTCGATCGTTCGATTCGATGGAACTTACCTTTATGAACATGAAGATCCGAAGCGGGGATTTCATCCCCAGTGGAATACCCACATCTTTAATTTTGGGAGGAGTGAGGTAAGGAATTTCCTTTTGGGAAGCGCTCTATTTTACCTCAATAAAATGCATATCGATGGTCTTCGAGTCGATGCGGTCTCTTCGATGATTTATCTTGATTTTGAAAGGGGTGAAGGGGAATGGGTTCCGAATGAAGAGGGGGGAAATGAAAATAAAGAGGCGATCTATTTTCTTCAAACGTTGAACCAAACGGTGAAAGATCTTTTCCCCTCTGCGTTGATGATTGCTGAAGAGTCCCATGGTTTTCCTGGGGTGACCGATCCTAAAGGGTTAGGGTTCGATCTTCGCTGGGATTTAGGGTGGATGAACGATGCACTTCGTTATATTCAAACTCCTTATGAGCATCGAGGCAGTGCTCACCATTTGATTGTTCATGAAATGACTTATTACTACGATGAAAAACATCTCCTTCCCCTTTCTCATGATGAAGTTGTCCATGAAAAAAAGAGTCTCCTTTCAAAGATGCCTGGAAACGAATGGGAAAAGTTTGCGAACTTCCGCCTATTTTTGAGCTATATGATGTGCCATCCTGGAAAGAAGCTTCTCTTCATGGGGGGAGAAATTGGGCAATGGCATGAGTGGAATTGCAAAGAAGAGCTCCATTGGGATGTTTTGGCAATGCCTTTCCACCACGAGCTCCAATTTTTTGTCTCTGAACTTAACACTTTTTATAAAAGATATCCCGCACTTTATGAAGAGGACTTTTCTAAGGATGGGTTTGAATGGGTGGAGCATCGCGATTCCATGCACTCTGTTTTTTCGTATTTGAGGAAAAGCAAGGGGGAAACTCTCTTGTGTATCCACCATTTTTCTCCAGAAGAGCTCCACCATTATCTCCTTCCGATAAAGCAAAAGAAAATGGCGAAAGAAGTTTTTTCTACCGATTTAAAAGAATATGGAGGGTATGGCATCATGAAAGGTGATGTAGCGATAGATAAGGATGGAATGAGGTTAACGCTCCCTCCCCTTTCAACTGTAATTTTTCAATTATGAAGTCAAATGGATAAAAAGAAATACCTTGCCCTTCTCGAAGAGATCAATAGACACAATGCCCTTTATTTTCAGCAAGCACAGCCTGAAATTTCTGATTATGAATATGATCTTTTGGTGAAGAAGGTTGAAAAGGTTGAAAAAGAGCACCCCGAATGGATTCCTAAAGATACCCCGACTCGAAGGGTAGGAGAGATGCCAACGAAGGGGTTTGCTGAGGTCAAACACAAATACCCCATGCTCTCTTTGAGCAATACATATTCGAGAGAGGAAGTGGCTGATTTTATTAAACGGGTTGATAAAAATTTAGAGGGGAAAGAGGTTGCTTATTGCGTCGAGTTAAAAATGGATGGAGTGGCAATTTCCCTTTGTTATGAAGAGGGAAAACTTGTGCGAGGTGTTACCCGTGGAGATGGAAAAAAGGGAGATGACATCACTGCAAATATAAAAACGATTCAAAGGATTCCACATACACTTAATGAAAAGGTTTCGCTGGAGGTGAGGGGGGAGGTTTTTATCCCAAAGGATGACTTTATCAAGATGAATCAAGAAAGAGAAGAAAGTGGTGATCCTCCTTGGGCAAATCCTCGAAATGCGGCGGCAGGATCGCTAAAACTTCTCGATTCAAATGAGGTTTCTAAGCGAAAGCTTGATATTGTCGTTTATCATGCAATCGGCTCCCATCATGCCCTTCAATCAGAGATCCATTCTTACCTTAAAAGATTAGGTCTTCCTGTTGGAAAAGATCGACACTTTCAAGTGTGCAAGACGGTTGACGAGATTTTTTCATTTGCCGACCGGGTTGAAAAAGAGCGGGGAGAGCTTCCTTTTGAAATCGATGGCATTGTGATCAAAGTCGATGAACTTCGCTACCACGATCTTTTAGGGGCCACTGCAAAAAGCCCTCGATGGGCTGCTGCCTACAAATTTGCTCCAGAGCAGGCTGAAACCATCATTGAAGCGATCCATGTTCAAGTAGGAAGGACTGGGGTTTTAACCCCCGTGGCTGACTTAAAGCCCGTTCCCCTTGCAGGAAGTACGATTTCTCGAGCTACCCTTCACAATGAGGAAGAGGTAGCGCGCAAAGATATTCGGGAAGGGGACACCGTTATAATAGAAAAGGGGGGCGATGTCATCCCTAAAGTGGTCCAAGTTCTTACCTCAAAAAGAGCTCCCACTTCGAAAGGGTGGACGATGCCCGATGTATGCCCAGTTTGTGGTTCAAAAGTGATCCGGAAAGAAGGGGAGGTGGCCGTTCGGTGTCCAAATAAAGAGAGTTGTGGGGGGCAAAATTTACGTCGGATCTCTTTTTTTGCGAGCAAAAATGCGATGGACATCGATCACTTAGGGCCCGAAATTGTGAAAAAGCTTGTCGAGTATGGATTTGTCTCAGCCCCTTCCGATCTTTACCGGCTGACCGAAGAAGATCTTATGCAGCTCGAAGGGTTTAAGGAAAAATCGATTCAAAACTTACTTCAAAGCATTGAAGCATCAAAAAAAACCACTTTGGCCCGCTTTATCTTTGCCCTCGGAATCCCTTATGTGGGGGAGGGGACAGCTCAACTTCTTGCAGATAGTGCAGGGAGCATTGAGACACTTTCTCAGATGTCTGAAGAAGAGCTTTGTTTGATCGATGGCGTTGGAGAAAAAGTTGCAGCCTCCATCGCCTCTTTTTTAGGAAATGAAGTGCATCAAAAGGAGATCGAGACCCTGTTAGAGCTTGGAGTAAAACCCACAGCACAAATGAAAAAGATCGAAGGACACCCCTTTGCTGGGAAGTCTTTTGTTTTAACCGGTTCTTTGGAAGGATTTTCGAGGAGTGAGGCAGGGACATTGATCAAAGAACGGGGAGGAAAGGTAAGCGGCTCTGTGAGTAAAAAGACCGACTATGTTTTGGTTGGCGCCGATCCTGGTTCGAAATATGACAAAGCAAAAGACCTTGGGATTTCAATTCTTGACGAAGCCTCTTTCCAAAAAATGTTATAAAACTTAACCTAAGTTCAAAACTTTTGGTGGTGTGATGATTAAAAACATTTTCGGCGCTTTTATTGCTGCAGCGATTGCCTTTGCATGGTCTTTTATTTCATGGGCAGTCCTTCCCTGGCACGACTATTCGATGAATAAATTTAGCAATCAAGAATTTGTCTCTTGGGTTATTAAAGAAAATGCTCCCAAAAGTGGAGTCTATGTGGCTCCCTATTATAAGCCTTCAGATGACCTTTCCCCAGATGAAGTCATCCACAGTATCGAAGCTCAAAAAGAGGCGATGGTTAAAGGACCTTTTGTTTATACTCAGGTAAGACTGAAAGGAATGGATCCAACGAGTCCTTACCCCTACATATACTCTTTTCTCACCCAATTTATCGGAGCTTTTTTCATTTGCCTTCTTTTAAAAAGAGCATCAGATATAGGATACGGCGGACGCCTTTTTTTTGTAACACTCGTTGGTCTTGTCGTAGGAGTTCTTGGGTTTGTTCCTGACTGGACATGGTTTGGCGCTGGCTGGAAATTTACACTGATCATGATTGCTGATATTGCTGCGACGTGGTTTTTAGCAGGACTGTTCCTTGCTGCTTTCATTAAACCCCGAAGTGCGACCTATTTCGCTGCATAGGCACGTAGAATTGGCGCAGATACAAGCTGAGCGCCGAGTCAAGGTGATTCACCTTGGCGAAGGGGCATCAGCGCAGTAGATGCGTTAATTCTATGGGTTCTAT
>JAGROK010000090.1 GCA_020440285.1 Chlamydiia bacterium
CAACGTGTTGCAAGTTGTACAGAAACCAAGGAATCTAGGATAAAAAATAGGAGTATAAAAACAATAAAATAAAAAAGAGAGAAATAGCCGTAGACAGCGGTTAAGGGCCAGTTTTTGATGCTGCAAATGGCAGCAACATTAATCATGGCGAGGAAAAAAATATTTAAAGTTCTTTTAGTGCTTGGTGACATGTCTGTTTTTTGTTTATAGAAAGTCGCGGCTCCACTATAACACAAATGATATGATCTTGAAAATAAAAACAATGTTTTGGTCCCTATTTTTTATCCCTTTCCTCTTATTTGGAGGAGTGAAAGAGATGATTGAAGAAAAGGTGGAGGCCTATAGGGAAAGTCATGCGATTACAGGGATTGCAGTTGTTGCTATTGGAAGGGAAAACCACCAAAAGTTTCAGCTGATTGCAACCAAGGGAAATCTTTCTTTAAAATCTCCCATCCCGATCAATCTGTTTACAGAATTTCGAATCGGCCCTTTGACTCAAATAGTCACTGCTGGAGCCTTAGCCTACCTTGTTCAAGAGGGGCAGATTGCTTTGAATGATCCGATCTCAAAGTTTCTCCCGAAGTCGATGAAACTCCCCACCTATAAGGGGAAAGAGATCACTTTAGGGGATTTGGCAACCCACACCTCTTCTCTTCCAGATATGCCTTACTCTTTGTCGAGTCGCTCCTCTTTTAGTGTGAGTCAAATGGATCGCTTTCTTTCTAAGTATGAACTTCCTCGAGAGCCTGGAACAAAGTATGAATACTCAAACTTTGGATATGCTTTGCTTGCCAATATTCTCTCCCGAATTGCTAAACGTTCCTATCCCGAACTCGCCTCGCAACTTATCATGGATCCTCTTGGTCTTAAAGAGACTGTTTTTTCCCTTTCAAGAGAGCAGAAGAAAAGAGTTGCCACTGGATATGAATATGGGAAAGGGATCTCTCCTCTTCTTAGTGAGAAGGTTTATTCCATTTTTATTGGATCAGGAGGCCTTTATTCGACCCCCAAAAACATGCTCACATTTCTTTCTTTTAATATGGGAAAGGAAAAGACGAGCCTCAACGCAATCCTCCCTCTTATGCAAACCCCTTACCATTCATTTAAAGGGTTTAAAATGGGACTTGGATGGAAAATCTCTTCCCTTACCAAAGAAGGTGATCCTTATTATCATTTGAGTGGAACCCTTTTTGGATTTGGAATGTACATGGGATTGATTCCTAGCCGAGATGTTGGGGTTATGATTCTCACAAATCAAGGAGAGTTAGATCCTGCCCCTTTTGGGGAGGAGCTTTTAAAGGGACTGCTGTCGCAGCCTCATTAGAAGGTGTTTATGAAAGAAGGAAGTTTTCATGAAATCCTCATCAAACTATGAGGGGTGCGGCATTTGTTTAGCCCCAGGAGACTCTGTTAATCATCTCGATCACTTAGCCCCTCTCTCATTCATTATGAGGATGCCTCTTGTCGTTGATGTAGAACTCTTAACGAAAGTGATGAAGACCTATTACCCTCAAGTGGATACGATTTACATTGATCACCATGCAAAGATCTTAGAATATTTTGCTCACAATCATGATTTTCTTTTTGTCTCTAGCGCAAATTATCGAAAAGACTTAAGCCCTTTATTCGAAGCTGTTTTTCGAAAAGAGATGCAATTCTGGTATTGCCCCCATGGACACTCCGACAAGTCTGTAGAAACCTATCGAAACCAACATTACTTTTTTGTCTATGGTTCGATCATGGAGGAAAGGTTAAAGCAAAGTGGAATCCTAGAAACTGTAAAAGGATTTGTCGAGACAGGAAATTACCGCTACCCCTTTTATCGTATGCATGAAGAGTTTTATGATGCTCTTGTTCAAAAGGAAGTTTTTTCTCAGTTTGCAAAAAAACAAACAACCCTTCTTTATGCTCCCACGTGGCAGGATTTGGAGTCTTCCTCTTCTTTTATCGAAGTGGGGCTTCGAGTTCCTGAGCAGCTCCCAAAGGAGTATAATCTTATTGTAAAACTTCACCCATGGCTGGTTCACTACAAGCCAGGCTATGTGATGCATCTTGAAGAAAAATATCGAGATGTTCCCAATGTTGTCATCCTTTCTCAATATCCCTTAGTCCTCCCCCTCTTAAAGCGGAGCGACATCTACTTGGGAGACTTTTCTTCAATCGGATATGACTTTTTGCATTATAACCGTCCCATGTTCTTCCTCAGGGGGGGCGCATGGAAAAATCCAAAAGAATATTCCTCATACCTCCATCGATGTGGGATTGTGGTCCCTCCATCGGACTACGAAAGTATATTCTCTTTTATTGAAAAAAATCTCTTTAAGCAAGAGGCCTTAAAACCCATTCGAGCCGAAATTTATCAAAGAGCCTTTGGGGAGGAGCGCTCATTCCAGGAAATTCGGGATGAAGTGCAAAGTATTCTATCCCTGAATACAGCCTCTAGATTTTAACTATGCCGTTTGTTTCTTTCAATTAAGATAAAAGGTATCATGGGTCCATGACAATCATATGGATTTTCCTTGCCCTTTTAGCCATTCCTTCCCTGTGCGTTCGCTTTTCGATCATGCACCGCAACCTCCCTTTGCGCCCCTCTCTTCTTGCCTCCTATTTCACAGGGGTTTGCCAAGATCTTTTTATCTCTTTTCAACAATTCTTTTTATTAATCCTTTTAAAAGTAGCGCTCCCTATTGCAAATGGCTATCTTTTCTGGATTTTTGTAGCTCTGTCATCTCTTCTTCAGATCCACTTGATGTTTGATGCGTTCCTTCATCGCAAGACAGCGATTCGGATGGAGATTTCCTTCTTTTCCCTGTTTAATGATGTCCGGTGTTTTTGGGACTCTGCGAAAGAAAAGAAGGTATGGCGCTTTATTCCAGGAGCTTTGATTTTTCTGATCTTTCCCCTGTTTACTTATTGGCACTGCTGGGAAGGGCTCCAGCAGTTAACACTAAAATTGGAGTGGATCAACTTTGGGTTAATTTTAGCAGCTATTGGGACCCTTGGTCATTTTTTTCTTCCTAAAAAACTTTCCTATGCAACCGATCATATTATTTTTCAGCATGAGATGTGGTATGTAAGGAAGCTATTTCGTTTTATCAAAAGGAAAAATGACCAGACCGACTTGAATTACCTAGCGCGCGCAAGGTTTTGTAGTCAAAATGAAAAAAGGCATGCCCCTTCCTCAGAGTATCCCCTTTTTAAATACACGCAAGGGTTTACAGGGGAAAAGACCTTTCAAGTTGACTTGAAAGAGGGAGAGCAACCTCACGTGATCTTTCTATTTTTGGAGTCATTTCGCTCTCATAATGTGGGATGCTTAGGAGCTGAAAGGGGAGTCACTCCCCATTTTGATCGTCTGTCAAAAGAGGGGATCCTTTTCACCGACTTTTACGCCAATTCTGTGAGAACATCTCGCTCTGTCGTCTCTTCCCTTTTTGGAATTCCATCCGATGTCGATGGATCGGAAGCTGCTGCACAGGCCAAGGCCCCCTTTTTAGGTATTCCACAACTCATGCAAGAAGCAGGGTATCAGACAAGCTATCTTCATAACGGTCCCATTGAGTTTGAAAAGCAAGACGTCTTTTTTGACCTTCACGGATATGATGTGGTTCGGGGAAGGGATGTCCTTACGAAAGCTTTTCCAAAAGTCCATTCATCGAGCTGGGGCCTTCCCGATGAGTGTTTGATGCACTATGCAGCAGACTTTTTAGAGAAGCGGCAAGAAACCCCCCAGTTTTTAACCCTCTTTTCAATCACCAATCACCACCCCTGGAATCTCCCTAGCCATTACGAGCCCCCTTCCTTTCCCTCTGAAATTTCCCGGATTTATCGGAAGTATCTCAGTACATTTCACTATTCCGATGCTTGCTTAGGTCTTTTGATCAATCTCCTTGAAGAGAAGGGGCTTTTAGAAAATACCTTGCTGTTTATTTTAGGAGACCATGGATATCCAATGGGGGAGCACAACAATTTTGTCGAGCAACGGTATCTTTATGAGGAAAACATCCGCGTTCCACTTTTGATCTATGGGAAGGGGAGGATTATTGAACCTAAAAGGATCACGACTCCTTGCAGCCAGTTAGACCTAGTCCCAACTTTGATGGACATTTTAAAGCTTCACGGGTTCAATCTCTCAATTGGAAGTACATTAATGCGCGAGTGTCAGAAAAGGACTATTTTCTTCCACAACCCTTACGTGTTTAAGAATTTTGGGTGTCGCACTTCGAAATACAAGTTTATCTATACCCGCATTTCTCAAGAACTTGAACTTTATGATCTTGAGAAAGACCCTGGAGAAAAAGAGAACATCGCTCCAGAAAATCCAGAGCTTGCTCGAGAGTTTTTACAAAGTGTCAAAGATTATGAGAGACTATTTCATGATCTTTACGCCGATAAACGGATCGTCCCTGAAGAAACACCCGTAATATCTACTAGTCATTTTAGTGAAGCTTCGCTACACTGAAGATCATGGCTACACATAAGCGAGAACAGTGGAAATCCCGCTTCGGGTTCATTTGGGCAGCAGTAGGCTCAGCAATTGGCTTGGGAAGCATTTGGCGCTTTCCTTATGTTGTTGGGGAAAATGGGGGAGCGACCTTTGTAATCCTCTATTTAATTTGCCTTTTACTTGTGGGTCTTCCCGTCTTGATTTCAGAGATTTTAATTGGGAGAAAAGCGCAGCTGAACCCTTCAGGTTCCTTTTTGCAAATTGGAAAGCATAAAGGTTGGCAAGGGGTTGGAAAAATGACAATTCTAACAGGGTTTCTCGTTAGCTCTTTTTATGCTGTCATTGCGGGATGGACATTGGGCTATTTTTTCCAATCAGTTTTTGGAGAGATCACCCATTTTTCAACGGCAAAAGAGGCGACAAAACATTTTCAAGAGTTTAGCACCTCACCTCTATGGGGAATTGGTTCTTTGATTGGGTTTCTATTCCTCTCATTTATCATCCTTTATACTGGAGTTCAAAAGGGGATTGAAGCGGGGAATAAAATCATGATGCCCCTCCTCCTTTTTGTCTTGATCTTTCTAGCGGTTAAAGGACTTTTAATGCCTGGAGCTGGAGCTGGAGTCTCCTTTGTTTTTCAACCAAACTGGTCAGAGATCACGCCAACAGCGATCTTGCTCGCTTTGGGGCAAGCATTTTTTTCCCTTAGTCTAGGGCAGGGAACGATGATCACTTACGGAAGTTATTTAGGGAAAAAAGAAAATATTCCTGGAACATGTGTTCCCATTACCCTATTTGGAATTTGCATCTCCCTCTTGGCAGGAATAGCGATCTTTTCAATCGTTTTTTCAGCAGGTCTTTCCCCTTCAGCAGGGGAGAGTCTCATGTTTCAAACCCTTCCAATTATTTTTTCTCAGATTCCTGGAGGCTATCTCTTATGCCTTCTCTTTTTTCTCCTCCTTGTCCTTGCAGCGCTCACCTCTCAAATTTCAGCCATGGAGCCTCTCATCGCTTACTTTATCGATAACTGGAAATGGAAAAGGCATCGCGCTGTTTTAACGACAACCCTTGCCGTGTTTATTGTTGCCCTCCCTTGCGTTCTTTCTTTTGGTCCTTGGAAAGACTATACCCTTTTTGGAAAGAACTTTTTCAACCTCCTTCTCTACCTCTGCCTCAATATCTTGATCCCCCTTGGAGGATTAGCTGCAGTGATTATGGTGGGATGGAGATGGACCTTTCGAAGAGCTTTTCCCCATCTGCAGGAAGGGGCGGAGAGATTATTTAAAAATTATCCCCCTTTAAAATGGTACTTTGGGATTAGCATTAGATATGTGGCCCCTTTAATCATTGTCATTGTCATGCTCGATGCCCTTGGAGTCTTCTAGTTGATTTTTGCAAAGCTTATACCGACTCTTCCAGTTTTATTTGCTCGATTTGTCGTTCGAAAAAATTTCTCCTTAAGTGGGATTTTGCAAGATTTATTTGTAGGGATGCAACTGGCATTTTTAGGTCCCATTGCCCCCCTTTTTTATATCCTTATCCTCTACGATGCCCTCCTCTATAGAAAGGAAGGGCACCGCTTGAGCTGGACCTCTTTTTTATTTCTTAAAGAGATTAAGGATTTTAAAGACTCTGCGCGTGCTTTAGGAGCCTTCAAGGCTCTCCCCCTTTTTTTAGCGATTGCCTTGCTCCCCCCTTTTTTTTCAAAACCCACTATTTGGGTCCTTGCAGGGATTCCCCTTTTTTTTGTAAAGGGTGATTCTCTCCTTGTTTTATGGGAAAAGCAAATCGTCAAAAACCTGAAGTGGGACCGAAAGAAAAACTACCGATCCTTTGTTAGAAAACACATTCTTAGCTCGAATGAAATCTATACCCCCCTTTCCAAAACATGCCCTTTATATCGACAAACAGAAGGATTTAGAGGAGAAAAACTTGTAGATATCCAAACAGAGGGAAAGCCCCATGTGATCTTTTTATTCATAGAGTCACTCAGAGCAAAAGATTTTCATCGCCTTCCCCATCTCAATGCCTTAGCAAAAGAAAGTTACGTTTTTCCTCAATTTTACTCGAATTCCGTCCTGACTTTTCGAACCTTTTTTACCTCTCTCTATGGCCTTCCTTACGACTTAAATATTGCGAGTGGACTCGATGAAAAGCTCGGGGTCTATGGCCTTCCTGATATCCTCAAAAGAGAGGGGTACACCCGCAACTTTATTACGGGGGCGACCTGGGCGTTTAATGGAATTGGTCCTTTTTTATCGAAATATGGAGGAGACCACGTTTTAGATCGCATTGATCTGCGGAATCATTTTGGAGAAATCGATGAGAGCTCTTGGGGTGTTGCAGACGAGTATTTAATGGAATTTGCAGTGGATCATCTTGACAAGCACCGCCACACCCCCCAGTTCTACTCCCTTTTAACGATTTCTTCCCACCATCCTTGGAATGTCCCCAAAAGTTATAAGGGTCCTTCATTTGAGGAGGAAAAAGGGGAGTATCTATCCAAGTATCTTCAGACCCTCCATTATACCGATACCTGTGTTGGGATATTTATTTCCAAGCTGAAAGAAAAAAAACTTTCTAAAGATGTCATTCTATTTATCGCAGGGGATCATGGCGTTTATTTAGAAGGCTTTGATTACAAGAGGGGGCGTCATTTAGATAATTTTCATGTTCCCTTCCTCATCTATGCTGATGGAAGGATCAAGAATCCTTCTGAGATTGAGACAAGAGGATCCCATGCCGATTTCTACCCCACTTTCCTCGATCTTTTTAATTTGAAAGGGATCCAACACTCCGTTGGAAAGTCTCTGATTCGAAAAGAAGAAAACCCCTTCGTATTTTGCCATAACCCCTCGAGCTTTGAAAAGGGGATGGGGATGGGAAGGAGTGAAAAGGTGGTAGACATCTTTGAAGAGATGATCCATTCCCTTTATCGTCATAAGCACTTAACTCCCGAAAGGAAGCTAAACAAGGGGGAAGAGATTAAAATTAGCCCCTTTGAACCCCCTCTGAAAATGAATCGGGAAGCATTGATTGAGTCTCTTAAAGAAAATAGCCCCATGATCACACTCAATCTAAATCGTCACCAAGGGGTTGATGATGCTCTCCTCCAAATCATTTCAGAAAAAAACCCCGATCTCCATAACCTCTCAATTAACCAATCCTATAGAGTCACCGATAAAGGGATAAGGGATCTTACCCAAAAGTGCCCCCTTTTAATCTCACTAGACATCTCTCATTGCCCCCTTTTAACGGAAAAAAGTTTAGAATACCTTCCGGAGACTTTTTGTGAGCTCAACCTTAGTGGAACGGACATTGTCTTTAACAGGAAGATGAAAGATCTAGAGATCTTGCACCTTCAGAAGACCCCCTTTTCTCCCAAAGAGCTTAGGAAACTTTCAACCTTTTGCCCCCATTTGATTACCCTCCATCTCTCCTATTCTTTACTAAATGGAAAAGAGATCCGAGAGGGAATTGCACCCCTTCCCCTCTACCGCCTCTCTATTGATGAATGTGATGCTCTTGAAGATGAAGAGGCTTTAGAACTTTTTAAGCCCCATCCCCACCTCCGTTTTTTATTTTTAGAGCGGTGCCATCGGTTAACCGATCAACTCTTCGAAAAGATTCAAAACACAACACTCTCTCACCTCTCATTAGAGGGAGCTTCCGGGCTTACAGATAAAGGTCTTAAGGCCCTTTTAAAACTTCCTCTCGATGCCTTGGAACTAAAAGGGTGCTCGAACCTCACGAGTCAAGGAATAGAAGAGGTAAAAAAAGAGGGAAAACGTTTCTCAAAGTTAGTCATTAATAGGTAAAGACACCAGAGATAGCGCCACTGCAAAATTGTCCTGCATTCTTTCCAGCAAGGGTAAACCAAGCCCCTCCAATCAATCCAAGATTTGCGCTGTAATTGTACTCAATAGCTGGAGCAAAACTGAGCTGTTGAGATGTTGGATTTCCAACTGAAGCGCCCCCTTTTTTTCCAGAGAATTTATTAGAGGTAATCAACGTGTACAGAGTATCAAAGGCAAAGGCCCAGTTTCGAGTGATTGTATACTCTCCAGATAAAAAGACATTATAAGTTTTTCCAGGACGCACTTTCCCCTCTGTTTTCGGTCCTCCTCCATAAGTGCTAAGCCCCTGAATATGAACCATTGAGGTGAAAAGAATCGCTTCAAAAGACCAGCGGAGGCGGAAATAATGCTCTGGAGAAGTTTTGAACGTTTTTTGAAAATCAAAAGTGATCCCTGACTGATAAGAACCTTTTCCTGTACCATCGGTCCCTTTTTTCTTGGGGTTCATTTTATCATATTGTCCAAAAGGAAAGACCTGTTGAAGGCGAATCCTAAGATCGGGGACCCAAGACCCCTCTGATTGGCGAAGAGCTTGTATTCCAAGATATAGGGGAGTATCGTTCATCCGGACAGAGGAGGCTCCTCCACTTATTTGATAGGAAAAGGCAGGGACCGTTTCAAGATCCATGAATGTTGCAATACCATAGGTAAAATCAAGTAGAGGTTGTATGACCCACATATCTTCTCCGTTAACCCTATTCCAATGATTATCGAAAGATCCATAGTTATTAGTGACGAAAAGGTAGGGTTGCCAGGTGACCTCTCTCAGAGCATTGCAAGAAGCGCCAGGGGCAAGAAGGGGACCGGTAAACCAAGGGGTTGACCACACTTCATTATGGAGAGGTTTTGCTAAAACCAAAGAGGGGAAAAAAAGAAAGATCAGCCATTTTCTCATCATTCTTTCTTATTCTACCATAAAATTCTATTTTTTTTCACTTTCAACTTGGTTCAAAATCCAGCAAAGGTTTAGCATAGTGAAAAGAGGTCTTCGATGGGTCGTTTCTTATTGTTTTTGGTGGTACTCACCTCTTCTATTTTTGCACAAAAAAAAGTGGAGGATATTCGGATTTTGAATCTCCTTCCCTATTTTGTGCAGCCTCCTCTCGTTGATCCTTGCCTTCCCCTTGATTTTTCTCTTGGAAAAGATAAGAAAGATCCCTACTTTTCAAACGGATATTTTTGGGGGACTCAAGGGAGCACCTCTGATTATTTTAAAGATCCTAGCTGTTTGAAAGGGTGTTTAATTCGAGCGCAAGTCTCAAAAACGGTTAAGCAGATTGGTTATGACCGTTTTTCCAACGATGGGAATACCCAAGATTTAAGTGCTGCGGGGTTTACCGAGATAAAGGTCAGCAAAGGACGCTGGGGGATTTTTCCCTATCGGGAGCTTCTTGCTAAAGGGCCGAAAGGGAGACATTACTATCAAATGTGGGTAGGGCTTAACACTGAAGAAGGGGCGACGCTCTATTTTCAATTCCTTTACCCTGAGTATTTAAATGAGCCGACACAGACTCAAAAGAGCATTTGGGCTAACTTTGTGAAAAAAACAAACCTCCTTGGTGTGAATGACCTTTTAGTTGCGCGTGGAGTTGATCTGACCCCCAACTTTATTCAAGAAAAAAAGCTGATCGAAAAAGTAGGCTTGAAAGTGGAAAAACGAAAGGGGGACCAAAAATTATTTATCCATATGGGTTCTATCCAAAAATTTTCTGTGCTCAATATTGAGCAGATCAATCTTCTTAATAGCCCTTGTCTTGGACAATGCATCGTTGAGATAGACGCTCTTATCGCACTTAACGAAAGTGAGCCGTCACGGAAGACCTTTCGCGTTCCTTACGAAGTTGTTGAATCTTTTACATTTAAGGCTGATATGTTAAATACCAGCCGCTTCTATGAAACAAGCAAATACCTTCTCTTTTATTGACATTTTCTTCTCTTCTTACGTAAAATTGTTGTCAATTTTCCGTTAATGCCCGAATGGATTATTAAGCACCCTCTAAGAGGGTGTTTAACAATTGCTTTGGGTATTGGAAAAAGAGATTTTTTCCTAGGAGAGCTGTTTTGGAGATCGGAGTAAACTTTGAAAAGTTTGTGAAGATCGAAAACAGGTTTCGTAGGGGAAAAGATCTTTTCCGTTAATGCTCGAATGAATTTTTAAACACCCTCTAAGGAGAAGTCTATGTCGGTAGAAGGAGTAAGTGACGCGAGTGGCGTTTTTGAGGTTCCAGAAACAGAGGAATATAAAATCCGTCCTGAGGAAAAATATTTTTCCAAAGAATTTACGGTATTAAAAAACAATTGGCCTGTTGCAGTCATTTCAACAAATCGATATGCCTATAGCTTTTTCCGTTTTTTTGACTGGAGAATGCACTTTACAGTGGTTGATACTCAAACGGGAAGAGAGATTGTCCATGCAGTGAAAAATTATGGGCTCCTTTCTTTTCAAGGGCTTTGGAACCTTTCTTTCTTAGGTCTTTTTCGCCCCCATACCCTAGCAGACTTTGATCTTTACGATGGAGAGGGGAATTATATTGGATTTATCGATGGGAAGGTTTTAGATTTGAGCAAAGCTCGTTTTGATTTTCAAGATTCAGAAGGAAATGTGCTGGCTTATGCCCGTGAAGAGCAAACTCAACTTACCATCAAAGATAGTAAGACAGATGCTCCCCTTGGTTTCATGCAGCGGAAGTTCATTATAGGCGTTGAGGATAGTTGGACACTCACGTTGAGTCCAAAGCTTGATAGCAGGATCGCCTTAGTTTTTGCCTCTTTTATCGTCCAAAACCAAAGCTACTTCCTAAAGGACGTGTAAAAATAAACGGTATAGTTTTAGGCGTTAGAAGGAGCGGTTGATGTTGAAGGAGCGGGCTTTTTCTCATCTTCGGCAGCAAGTGCTTCTTCTTTTGCTGTCAGTTCTTTATTCAGGTATTTTACAGAGTAGCTCCAGTAGAAAGCGGCAAATAAAACAATGGGGATGAGATAAGGGGTGATCATGAGAACAGAGCCCGTTCCCATAAAGGCCATGAGTCCTACTTGCAGGAAGGAGGAGCTAGATTTTCCTAGGCGAGAGCCCACCATATCAATAGCAGCCTTTCCCTTTACCTTGGACTCTTGGTCGAGAGGGATATAGGCCATTTCCTTTGTGGAGTCAAAAAACGAATATTTGACCACCTTACAGGTAATGTTTTGGAATGCTCCGAGCAAGACGAGAATAGCCAGAGGAGTTGTTCCGAAAAGGGCTGCGAAAGGGCCTAATGAATCTTTGAAGTAAGACAGGACAAAAAAAAGGACGCCAGTGGCGCCAATAACGATAGGGGTGATTTGTGCACTAAAGTGCCAACCGAAGCGTCTGAGGAAGTTCCCCCCTAGAAATAAAACTGTAATAAGGGCTACGACACCAACGATCGTCGTCGTTTTCGAGATGAAGGCAAGGTAGTCCTCTGTGCTAGGGTAGAGTGTCTTTAAATGGGCTTTCCAAGTCACCTCAACGATGTTAATCGTGAGGGCACATCCGATGACAAGAACAGCGATTGAGAGGAGGTACTTTGATGAAAAGATATGTTTAATGCTTTTCCCCAAGGTAAGCTTTGTCTTCTCATTCAAACTATGCTTAGTGACAGAAGGGTCATAGTATCGTTTGTCACTTAGAACATACCTATTCATCCACCAATAAATAGCGATAATCCCAACTCCCGCAGCGAGGACATAGGTGATGAGTGTTTGCAGAGTTGAGATGAGTTCTCCTCCTGAAAACTTTGAGACGTAATAGAGGACCAAGGGACCAGAAACAATGGTTGCTAAATCTCCAGCAGCAATAAAGAGGGTATAAGTGCGCTTGGCCTCTTTGACCTGGCAGATGTGGTTTGCAAACCCCCAATAGAGGATAAAAATGACCACTTGCGCCCATAATTCAGCTGTGATGAAGAATAGAGAGTGGATCCAATTCCTATAGACTGAAATCCAGTGGGTGTACTTAGCCCCTAGCTTCATCGTTAACCAGTTGGAGCTGGCATGGGGGCTTAAGGAGGCTTCGTTAGGGAAAAGGACGAACCCGTATAGGAAAATAATGAGCAAAAAGAAGGTGATAATCGAATAGAAGAGAGTAGAGCGTTTAAAATGGTTGCTTAGTTTTGAGTAGGTGATGGCACACAAAAGAGATAGAGGAAAGACAAGCCACCCCTTAAGGACTGGAATTACCTCAGCTCCCGAATGGTTCGCTGTGACAACAAGGCCATCTTTCATGCATGTAAGTGTTGCGTAGACAATGGAGGCTAAGAATTTAAGAATGAGAAGGGGAACGACTTTTTTAAGTTCAAACCGTTGAACCGGCCAGATTTTTTGTATCCATGGATTTTTCGAGGGGGCGTCCGTTGATTCCATATTTGCCATTTTAATGGTATATTGTAGCAAATGAATCACAAAA
The DNA here is from genome assembly GCA_020440285.1 of Chlamydiia bacterium. Taxonomy (GTDB): domain Bacteria; phylum Chlamydiota; class Chlamydiia; order Chlamydiales; family Simkaniaceae; genus Neptunichlamydia. Next base: position 12,728 of record JAGROK010000090.1, read on the forward strand.
TGCAAGTAAAAAAAAACCTCGAGGATCACTCGAGGTTTTTACATTACAAATAAAGGAAGCTCTTTACGCTTCTTTCTTAGAGTCCATTCCCAGAAGTGTTTGATTTGACTCACGGTCATCTTGAGTTAAATCTTTAATCACATTCTCTTGGAGGGCTAAACGTTGGGTTTCGCCTGTAAATTTATCTTTGAAATTTTTGAGCTGAGCCACATGATCATCTCGTTCATCTTTAAGGGAGATACTCTTATGTGAGGTTAATTCACTCAAAATATAATTCACTTTTGCAATGCGCATCCTTTTTCTTTTTGAATGCTCATATTCAATCTTCCCAAATTTTTCTGGATGTTTTAGATAAAGAATGCGGAGAAAATCCTCTGCTCTTTTTGCAATCTTTTTTTCAGCCCAAATACGGAAAGCAGCGACTTTAGAAGAGAGCATTTTATTTTCAAAATTCTCATTCAGACCATAAGGTTTAAGCATTTTTCCAAGCTCTAGCATCAAGTGTGTATCGCTTAAGTCGAATAC
>JAGROK010000021.1 GCA_020440285.1 Chlamydiia bacterium
AAAGCCAGGAGATGTTTTTATAGGGGGAAATCAGAAAGGATTTCCCATTGCTCGCTTTACTTATGTAGATCAAGATGCAAAGATTCATGCTGATGCCCGTATTTTAGGAAATGGGGGAACGGTGATTTTTTATGCGAATGATTGTACTGAATATCATCGATTCACCTCAGCTTTAGGAGGATAATTAGGAGGTAATGGAGGATTTGTAGAGGTTTCGGGTCGTTTTGGTCTTGGATTTGCTGGCCTTGTCGATACCAGGGCATTAAATGGAGTGAATGGGATGCTCTATATTGACCCTACAGATATCACTATTTCGGGGGCAGCAAATAGCCCGACGGTAATGTATCCTGGAGGGCCAGGAACGGTCACTTTTACGGCGGCTGCAACGCCGGTTAATCTTCTCAACACCTCTGTTGTTGCAAACCTTGCCTTAGGAAATCTCACAATTGACACCAACGCTCCTATCACTTCTGCAGCTGCTGGAACGATTACAGTGACATCTGCTGTAAATTGGAGTAATGCCAATAGCCTCACACTTAATGGAGATAGCGATGTTAATTTATTTAATACGGTTTTTAATACAGGAGCTGCTGGGACAGGGGCGCTCACTGTTTTATCCCGAACAGGGGACGTCAATATCAGTGCTGCCGTGAGTAATATTCCAGTTCTTATTGGTTCTCAGAATGGAGCTGTGAGCGTTCAGTCAACCTGTGGAGATGTCAATATCACTGCTGGAAACACGGCGAGTGATCATGCAACTATTGGAAGTTTTACGGGAAATTCTTTTGGTCCGATTACTGTTGTTGCTGGGCGAGATTTAAATATGCAGGGAGGGATTGGAACCCTTGGAGGGAACTCAAGCTCTGCAGTGATTGGTCGCATGGGACTCAACCAACCTGGAAGTTGTCGAGGAGACATCACAGTAACGGTGGGGCGGAATGCAACTCTAATTGGGGGAAGTACAACAGGTCCTGGAACAGTTGGTGGATCCTCTCAAATTGGGCATGCCCTTGGATTCCTTGGGGGAACAGATTTTCATGATGGAGCCATCTTCTTTAACGTTGGGGGAAACCTTGAGATGTTAGCGGGACTCGATGGAGCTGCTGTCATAGGAAATGGGATCGATAACAATGGGACTGTTGACAATGACATCTTCATCAATGTCGGTGGCCATATGTATATGCATGATCCCGGAGGAACGGGCTTTGTCGGTGCAACCATTGGGGGGTTTAATTTTGATGGAGGGTGGAGACAGAACATCTTCTTAAATGTAGGACTCAATCTCACCATGGATGCTCGAAATGGGGGATTTGTCACCTTTCAAGCCTTCAATAACTTTGGAGATTTTGCAACGGAAGGGATCCAAAGGATTCATGTTGGGGGGGACTTTACACTGATTGGAGGGGATAACTCAGGCTCTTCGAGTCAATGTTACGTTCTTTTACACCAACCCAGGATGTGGACAGAGGTCTATGCTGGAGGAAACATCCGTTGTTATAATGGGACGGGTGAAAATGCCATTATCGGTCTCCCCTTCGCCTTCAATAACAATGGTGATTTAGGAAGGTTGGATATCCGCGCTGGAGGGAACCTAATCATGGGAGGAGGACCTGCAAAACCAACTCCGGGAAATGATCAGGTTTTTAATTCACAGACGCAATTTGTTTATTTAGAAGCCGATGCTTCCTTTGTTTCTGGGCAGCTGTGGCCAGCCCAATCGGTGATCAATCCTTGCAGCGGCGTGAATATTTTTGCGGGAACACCTCTTGCAGCCTCCTCAGGAAACCAGAGCACCACCAATCCAGGAATCATAGGGGGTGATGGTTTGGGAGGATTTGCAATTGATACAGGGGAATACAATTTTGCCAATGCAACAACCATTTCAGGGCCAACATGGAGCACCAGTAGTCCTACAGCTCCAGCGGCTCCCGTTGCTGGACCAAACTTAGGCCTTTCCTATTCTGCAGAAACAGGTCTTTCGATTTTATCGAGCGATCGTTTTGCTGATGGAGCCCCTTGCGACTTTTTAATTGGAGCGACAAATACTCCAAATGCGATGCAGCTTCTATGCCGAAATGGAGACCTCACAGTTGATCAATTCCGCAATATTACAATACAACCGACTGCAAACCCTTTTTCCCCTCAAAACCCCACAACGGTCTTTAGTGGTGATGTGTTGATCATTGCAAACAATGACATTTACATGGATCCCCAATCACGGATCACTTCGGCGAATAACCTCACCTTAGTGTGTGATAACCAGGCCCCTGTTGCTCCCCAAATCGGAGGAGTTTGGAGTGCTGCTGGGCGCTTTATTATGGATGCAACGGCAAGTCTTGTTTCCAATACGAGTGGAACAGGTGGTGAGCTTCGTGTTTATACCGCTTTGCAAGCAGCTAACTCAATTTTAGGGACTTTAAATGGAGCACTGTTTTTTGCAGGGATCCGTTTTTTCGATACCGATATAGAGCAATGGTGCACCTACTACCCTGGAGGAACTCCAGGATCGGTTTTTAAGATCTATTATAAGCCTTGCGAGCAGATCCCTCCCCTTGCGCAGATTCCGATCGCAGAACTTTTCTTCGATCTTCATGGGCCCGATGAATACCTAGGATGGCCTGAGGAGTTTAAATACCAGTTCTATGACGTGAATGAAAAAGGGCTTTGGGCTCTTTTCAACCACCTTCCCGATGAGGGGTATTTTATCCGGCGGAAATTCTACTACATGAACAACCCGAAATCCTCGAGAGACTTTATTGAGCTGTATACCCAAACAACTTCAAAAGTTGTTCGGGTATATGAAAAAAGATAATCAGGGCTAACGCATTAAAATTTTGCCAAAGCAACTTTTCATAGGAGAAAAGTTCAAGGCGTCCGATACAAAGAGCCCCAAAGCGGGCTCTTGAAGCAGAACAACACAGAAATTTTCCCTAGGAAAGTTGAGAGGGCAAATTTTAATGCGTTAGCCCTGAAAAGATAATCTCTATTCCTTGTTTTTATTGTAAAGTTCTTGCAAAATCTTTTTTATGAAAAAGTTTTTCCTTTTGCTTCTGTTGCTCCCTGCATTGGCATTTTCGGAAGGGGGGATGAGGAAGTACCCTTTTGTTCTGTCAATTCCCAAAGCTGGGGGGCACCTGATCTTGAAGATGCTCTCTCTTTTTCCTGAGCCGCCCCCTTGTCAGTGGTCAGATCATGTGATCAGTTTTGGAATGCGGAATCCTCTTTATTTCGATTCCAGTGTGATGAAGATCCTACTCGTCCGCGATCTTCGCGATGTATTTGTCTCCCTTGTCTATTGGTTTGATGCACAAATTGAAGATGGGTTGATCAAACGCCACTTAGCATCAAAGCAAAAGGGAATTGATGAACTTATCCAGCATTGGAAAACTTGCAGCTTTGATGAGAAACTCACGATTGTATTAGAAGATGGAGAAAAAAGCCTTTATTATTCCCGATTTATGGAAGAGAACATCGAAGAGATGTGCCACCTCCTTAACGTTCAAAACACCTACGTGATTCACTTTGAAGATTTAGTTGGACCAAAAGGGGGAGGAACCCTCGAAAAGCAGTGGGAAAGCATCTACTTTTTTGCCTCCCTTTTTTCGATTGAGCTCACCCAAGAAAAGGTAGAAGAGATTGGAGAAAAAATGTTTGGAAATAGCTATCCATCTGATTTTAATCGTACTTTTCGAAAAGGAAAAATAGGGGGATGGAAAGATGCATTCTCTGAAAAAAACCTTCAGATTTTTAACGCTCGATATGGCCATTTCCAACAAGCCTTGGGATATTTTAAATAAAAGATTGAGCAAAAGTGCTTTCTAGGATAAATTCGGAATTTAAACTGTAGTGTTGTAGGCCATGGATAGATTACTTTCAATTGCGGGTGTATTAGCCAGTTTTCTGGCTCAAGGGTATTGTACAGAGGGAGAGGTTGCGTTGAATGAAAACCTCTATCCAAAAAATCCTAATCAACTCGAAGCACCAGAAGCTCCCCCTTATATTGCTGATGAAGATAAGATTGTGATTCCCTGCACGAAGGGGATTGTGATTATTGGAGAGCCCAGTCAATTTCACTCAGGAGGGGTGAGTGGTGTTGAAGGGATTCGTTTTATCGACTTAAAAGTTCCTGGTAATCAGGAGGAATTTCGGAGTCGTTTATACTTTAAGTATATCAATAAGCCATTGACATTTGGCGATATTCGGAAGCTCAAGCAAGAGATTGTGACGTATTATCGAAGTGAGCATCGCCCTGTGATGTATGTCAAGATTCCTGAGCAAAAAATTAGTGACGGCACTCTTCAAGTCATTGCCGTTGAATCGCTCGTGGGAAGCATTTCTTACAGCGGAAACAAACACTTTAAAACAGAGCAGCTTTCCCGTTTTGTCCAGCTAAAAGAGGGAGGGCCGATTGATGATAATCGCCTTGCAGTGGATCTCGATTTAATGAACCGAAATCCCTTTAGACAAACCAATGTGATTTTTACCCCATCTGATTCAGCTCTTGGAGTCACCGATGTTGAGTTTGTCACAAACGATCGTCGCCCCTATCGTTTTTACACAGGAGGGGAAAACACTGGGTTTGAGGTGACAGGGTATAACCGTTGGTTTTTTGGGGTAAACATTGGAAATCTTTTCCGTCAGGATCAGGTCCTTGATTACCAATTCACTTCGGGTAATAGTGCTCACAAATTTATGGCTCATACCTTTCGGTGGGTGATCCCCTTTCCTTGGCGTCATAATGTGGAGCTTTTTGGTGGATATTCCCGTGTTCATGCCCGGATTCTTGGGACTGAAATCGACACTGAAGGAGAAAGTGAGCAGATAAGTTGCCGATATGAAATTCCTCTCCCGATGCGAAAGTCTCTTGTGCATGAATTCTCCTTTGGATTTGACTTTAAGAGAACGAACAACAACATCATCCCAGCAGGACAACCTGTCATCGGAAGTGCAGCAAATATCTCGCAGTTTATTGTTGGATATAACTTAGGGTGGGAAACCTCTTGGACTAGAGTGTCATTTACCGTTGAGGTGTTTGGCTCTCCTGGGCAGCTCCTTCCCGATGAAAGTTCTGAAGACTATGGCTCACTTAGACCAGGTGCTAAAGCAGACTACATTTATACTCGCCTCGCCTTTGTTCCTATTTTTCACCTTCCCTATGGCTTTTCAATTGTATGGAAAGTGCGTGGACAACTTGCGTCAGGAAGTCTTTTACAAAGTGAGCAATTTGGCTTAGGAGGTTTTAACTCTGTCAGGGGGTATGTAGACCGTACGATGAGCGTTGATAATGCCTTTTTAACCAACCTAGAGCTTCGCTCTCCTTCGGTGAGTTTATCGAAGCTTTTCTTAAGGAAAAAAAGGGGAGATGCCTTCCAGCTTCTAGGGTTTGTAGACTGGGGATTTGGACGTAATTATGATACGGTTTCATTAACCAATAATTCCAATCACTTGATCGGAATTGGTCCTGGAGCTCGCTATGTGATCGATCCTTATTTAACTGCTCGCCTCGACGTTGGGTTTCAGATGCATAGCTTAAGATTTTTTGACCCGTTTCACTATCGAGCCCACTTTAATTTTGTGTTGAGTTATTAAATGAAGAAATATCACAGTTTGGTATTTGGATTTTCTCTTCTTACCCTTTCCTTGTGTGGGTCTCCTTTGGAAGATGAGTTTGCAACGATTCATGAAGAAGAGATTGCCGTTGATTGGGATCGCAGTGCTCCCAAGGAGGCCAAAAAACCAGGGAAGCACCCTGGAACGATTCAGGAAAAAGACCTTCCTGCAGTTACTGGTTCAAATAGGGAGATCATCCCAGAGCTTAAAGGGGTCATCATCACAACAAATGATCAAAGTGAAGGGGATGTTCGAGGAGTTGCTTTTAAGGATATCCATGTTCCTGGAAACACGTTGATGATCACGAACTATCTTCAGAAGAATTTTATTGGAAAGGCGTTAACAGAAAGAGATTTAAGCCTTATTAAGCGGTATCTTATCCTCTATTATCGGGATAATGGTCGCCCTGTTGTGAGTGTCAAGATTCCTGAGCAAGATATCACCGAAGGGGTTTTGCTCGTGATGGTTAAAGAGGCTAAGCTTGGAAAGGTGATTTGCAAAGGGAATGAGCACTTTAAGAGTCGTTATTTAGCAAATGCGATTCGGTTAAAACCTGGAGAGGTGATTGATTCCCAAATTCTTGCACAAGACTTAACATGGCTTAACCGAAATACCTTTCGTCAGTCCGATGTAATTTTTACTCCAGGGGATGTTGTTGGAGTCACAGATATTGAGCTTGTCACTTTAGATCGTCGTCCTTATCGCATCTATGCAGGGGTTGACAATACTGGCTTTAAAGATACCGAGACGCCCCGCCTTTTTTCTGGGGTGAACTTTGGGAACTTGTGGGATCTTTCCCATATGTTTTCCTATCAGTACTCGACCTCTCCTGATTGGAAGAGTTTTTATGCCCATACAGGAAATTATGTAATCCCCCTTCCAAATCGTCATTTTCTTCTCCTTTATGGAGGGTTTTCAAGGGTTCATTCACCCATTCCAATCACTCCAGCAGAGCAACTTTTGGACATGGCGAATAAAGGACAGAGCGTCCAAGCAAGCGCCCGTTATGAGATGCCGTTTAAACCGGGAAGCTCGTTTTTGCAAGAATTTACGTTTGGGTATGACTACAAGCAGACCAACAACAACGTCGTCTTTGGAGGGTCTTCTCTTTTTAAACAACGAGTGAATTTAACCCAGTTTGTTTTGGGATATGATTGTGGCTATAAAAACACTTGGGTAAAGGTATCAGCAACAGCTGAGCTTTTCTTCTCTCCCTATCGGTGGCTTCCAAACCAAAGCAATAAAACGTTTGATAAAATTCGACAGTATTCCCATAACACCTATTGGTATGTTCGAGGAGCAGTTGACTCTGTTTTCTTACTTCCAAAAAACTTTACAATCGCCCCTGTTTTCCGCTGGCAAGTGGCAAATTCTAACCTTCAACCGAGTGAAGAGTATGGGATTGGAGGCTACAACACGGTAAGGGGGTATCTAGAACGTCTTTTTAATGGAGACGATGCGATTAACTTCAACTTAGAAGCGCGTTTTCCCCCTGTTAGCATCCTTTATCCATTGATGAAGAAGCGGGTGAATGACCAATTTCAGTTTCTCCTCTTTTTTGATTTTGCTTGGGCAGATCAACACAAAACTCCTGACAATCAGAAGAAAGATGAGTGGCTTGCGGGTGTAGGTCCTGGAATTCGGTATGATCTCAATCGCTATTTAACCTCTCGTCTTGATTGGGGGATTAAGCTCCACCAAGTTTCAGGTGATCACCCCTTTTCTCGCCTCCACTTCAGTGTTGTTATGAGTTACTAATTATGAGAATGATGCGTGATTGAGGTTCGAGAGGTTGTGACCGACCAAGAGTGGCAGGATTACCTGGGGATCCGTCATGTGGTTTTTGTTCAAGAGCAACACGTTCCTGAAGAAATTGAAGTCGATGCATACGAAGAAGAGGCCACCCATTTTATCGCTTTTTTAGAGGGGAAAGCTGCAGGGACTGGGCGATTTCGCTTAAAAGATTCCTTTGTGAAATTTGAAAGGGTCGCAACGCTCAAAGAATTTCGAGGAAAAGGGATCGCATCAGCGCTCATGGATTTTATGGAAAAACGGGCAAAGATGAAGCATCCTCAATATCTCCCTTTCATGCATGCTCAAGTAGATGCCATCTCTTTTTATGAAAAAAGGGGATGGGAAGGAGTTGGAGAGGTTTTTCAAGAGGGAGGGATTTCTCATCAGTGGATGGTTCTCATCCCAAAAAGTCTAAAAGGGCTGAGGTGTTTGGAGGATCCCAAAACACCTGAAGTTATTAAGCGTTATATCATCTATCAAAAATAAGTTGCAGAATTAGTGCTGAGATTATCGAGGAAAAATTGAGTTTGGAGATGAGCCTAACCACTTGTTGGTTAGCGAGATCGAAAACTAAAGTTTTAACCGACAAGAACAAGCTACATTCACCAACTTATACTAATTGAAATTTTAAATAATACAGGCGCGGTGTAAACTGTTTTCTCAAACGGAGAAACAGTATGGAAGCAACGATACTCATCCCCAAAGAGCTACTAGAAAAGCACGACTTCACAAAG
>JAGROK010000091.1 GCA_020440285.1 Chlamydiia bacterium
AGAGACCCAGATCCTTTTGGGATCGAACTGAAAGACCTCTGTTGAAACTTGCCAAGCGAATTCGATTGCCTCTTTTTTAAAGTAGTCACCAAAGGAAAAGTTTCCAAGCATTTCGAAAAAGGTCATATGGCGAGAGGTGTGACCAACGTTGTCGAGGTCATTATGTTTTCCTCCCACTCGGATACATTTTTGTGACGAGGTAGCTCGAGAATAATCTCTTTGGGATTTCCCCAAGAATACATCTTTAAATTGATTCATTCCTGCATTGATAAAGAGGAGAGTAGGGTCGTCATGGGGAACAGTTGGCGAAGAGGGGACGATAACATGTTTCTTTTCTTTGAAGTAGTTCAGAAATTTCTTTCGTATTTCTTGCGATAGCATGAGGAGGCCTTGTAACTTTATTCTTGATAAGTATAATGGTTTGTCTATAAAAATATGAAATTTGGCAGAGAAAAGCAAGGGAACATTTCAGAATGGATAGTGAGCTAAAGAAAATTCTAGAAAAAACAGCCAATACAATCCGGCAGCTTTCTTTTGAAGCTGTTCAAAAGGCCAATTCAGGACATCCGGGGCTTCCTATGGGGTGTGCAGAGCTTGGGGCCTATATGTATGGGCATTATTTACGTCACAATCCAAAAAATCCTCAGTGGATCAACAGAGATCGGATGATTCTTTCAGCAGGACATGGCTCGATGTGGCTTTACTCCTGTCTTCATTTAGCAGGTTTTGATGTTTCCCTTGAGGATATTAAAAATTTCCGTCAGCTTCACTCGAAAACTCCTGGCCATCCCGAGTATGGGGAAACCCCTGGTGTTGAATCAACAACCGGTCCCTTGGGGCAGGGGGTTGGAAACGCTGTGGGGCAAGCGCTCGGATTAAAGATTCTTGAGACAAAGTTTAACCGAGATGAGCATCAGATTCTAAGTCCCAAGGTCTATTGTCTTGCAGGAGATGGATGCTTAATGGAAGGGGTCTCCAACGAAGCTAGCTCGTTTGCTGGCCACCTTTGCTTGGACAACCTTGTCATCATTCATGACGCAAACAAGATTACCCTCGATGGAACTCTCGATCAATCTTCGTCGGAAGATGTAGCGGCGAGGTACAAGGCCTATGGTTTTGAAACCTATGAGATGGATGGGAATGATCTCGATTCCATCGATGAGGTGATGAGTCAAATTCGAGAGGGGCAAACCCGTCCCATCTACATTGCTTGCCATACAATCATCGGAAAGGGCTCGCCCCATAAAGCAGGAACATCTAAGGCTCATGGATCTCCTTTAGGTCCTGAAGAGGTGGAGGAAACGAAGAAGGCTTTAGGACTTCCCGAAGAGGAGTTTTATATTTCCCAGGCGGTGAAAACCTATTTCGCTGAAAAGCTTCCGAAGCAAGAGGCGTTAGAAAAAAAATGGAAAGAGGGTTTTGACGCTTGGGAAAAAGCCCATCCCGATTTAGGAAAAGCTTTTCACACCATGCACGAAAGAAAAATTCCAAGTGATTTGGAAAAGAGATTGAATCAAATTGAATTTCCAAACCCCATTTCTGGAAGGAAAGCATCTCAAGAAGTATTGCAAGTTCTTGGAAAGGAACTCCCTTTTCTTTATGGAGGATCGGCCGATCTTTCAGGATCTGATTGCACCATGATGAAGGAGTTTCCTCTCATTGCTCAAAATGAATTTAAGGGGAGAAATATTAAGTATGGGATCCGTGAATTTGGGATGACAACGATTGCATCGGGTCTTTTTCAAACCCATATGATTCTCCCTTATGTGGGAACTTTTTTTACATTTTCTGACTACTTGAGAAATGGACTTCGCGTCGCTTCTCTTTCGAAATATCACGTGATCTTCCAACTGACCCACGACTCTGTTTTTTTGGGAGAAGATGGTCCGACGCATCAGCCAGTTGAACATTTAGCAGCCCTTAGGGCAATGCCTAATCTACATGTTTTTCGCCCTGCCGATGCAAATGAGGTCAAAGGAGCGTGGATCTCTGCCCTCAATTATCATGCGCCGACAGCACTTGTTTTAACCCGTCAAAACCTTCCCACTTTAAGTGAAACGGCCCTCCCTTTTCATGAAGGGGCAGGACGTGGGGGATATATTTTGAAAAAGGAAAAAGGGAAATGTGACTACACCCTTTTTGCAACAGGATCAGAGGTCTCTCTTGCGATGGATGTGGCTGGAGCCCTTGAAAAGCAAGGGAAAAATGTTCGCGTTGTTTCTCTTCCTTGCTGGGAGCTTTTTGACCTTCAAGATAAAAAGTACCAAGAAAGTGTGGTAGGGGGAGACCTTGGAAAAAGAGTCTCTATCGAAGCGGGGGTGAGCTTTGGGTGGCACCGCTTTATTGGAGATGAAGGAATCGCAATTGCGATCGATGAGTTTGGGCGATCAGCGCCGATGAGCGATATTGCAAAAGAATTTGGATTTACCGTTGATGACATCCTCAACCGTCTCTTATCAAACTAGGTTTTTAGACGCTTTAGCCTGTCAAAACAAGGGGCGCCCCCCTGTTTGGATCATGAGACAGGCAGGGCGCTACCTTCCAGAATATCAGGTGATCCGGAAGAAATATTCTCTTGAAGAGATGTTTCGGACGCCAGAGCTTATCTTTGAAATTACAAAGCAGCCCCTCGATATTTTGGGAGTTGACGCCGCAATTTTATTTGCAGATATCTTGCACATCCCCCTCTCCCTTGGCCTTGAGGTCTCTTTTCCAGGAAAGGGAGGGCCTGTTATCTCTCCTCAAATCGAAACGGAAGATGACCTGCTTCACATCCAGCCAATTCCTGTCGAAGAAGCGCTATCTTTTGTAAAAGAGGGGATTCGCTTACTAAAGGGGGAAATAGAGGTTCCTCTCATTGGTTTTTGTGGAGGTCCTTTTACCGTTATGACCTATCTTACAGGGAAAAAGGTGAAAAAATGGCTCTATACAAATCCAGAATCTGCTTTTGAACTTCTTCAGATGATTACCGATCAAAGTATCGCCTATCTGAAAATGCAAATTGAAGAGGGAGTTGATGCGATCCAGATTTTTGATTCGTGGGCAAACCTCCTTTCTCGAGAAGAATTTTGCCGCTTTGCTCTTCCCTTTCTCAAGCAAATCGTCGATGCGGTTGAAGTTCCTACGATCCTTTTTTCGCGCGCCTCTTCCCTTTTTATCCCCGAGTTTGTCTCCTTAAAACCAAGTGGCATTAGTTTTGACTGGACCTATTCTCTTGACGAGGTGCGTCGCCACGTTCCTCCAACAATTGCAATTCAAGGAAACCTTGACCCAGAGCTCCTTTATGCCCCTCCATCTGTCATTGAAAAAGAGACAATAAAAATGATAGAGAGGATAGAAGGGGATCCAGGTTATATCGTCAACCTAGGGCATGGAGTCCTTCCTGATATCCCCGTTGATCATGTCCGTGCATTTGTAAATGCGGTGCAAAATTATCTACCACGTTGCAGTGGGGGGCATGGAGCATAAAATCGCTTCTGGATTCCCTCCTGATAAAAATCCAAACTTTGTTCCCCGATCGTAAAGGAGATTAAACTCAACGTAGTGAGCTCTCAAACGGTTTTGAAGTGCTTTGTCTTCTGGAGTGTAAGGAAAATCGATCTTCCTTTTGTAAATAGGGAGAATCGCCTCTATAAATGAGGAGCCCACACTTTTCCACATCGCATAATCTTGATCAAAATCACCTGTGTTATAGTAGTCAAAAAAGATCCCTCCTACCCCTCGCTCTTTATGCCAGTGCTTGATATAAAAATATTCGGCAGCATCCTTTGAAAACCTTTCGTAAAGCTCCTCTCCAAGAGCCTCTTTTGCAACGGAGTGAAAGTGGTAGGTATCGTTATCGTCTTCAAACCCCATAGGTGTAAGGTCATATCCCCCTCCAAACCAAGACCGTTTTTCCGTTTGAATATAGCGCACATTCATATGTACAGTTGGCATAAAGGGATTGTGCATGTGGGTGATCAGACTGACCCCTGTTGCAAAAAAAGGGTCGGGCTCCTCTTTAAAAGGGAGTTTTTCCCCTCTTACTCCCGACCAGTTGACAGCCCCTTTTTCAAAAACATCGCCTCGAATAGTAGAGATTTCACCCCCACCTCCTGAGTGGTGATCCCACTCTTTTCTTTCGAAGCGAGCCTCTGGCTCAAGACTCTCAAAAGCAGCGATGATATCACTCTTAAGTGTTTTTAAATCGTGAACAATTTTTTCCTCTTTCTCACTTTCTATTTGCAGCATTGGCCACCTCCGTGTTTCAATTATATATATCTATCAAAAAAGAAATTGTCATGAAGAAAATTACAATCATTGGAGGGGGCATTTCAGGACTTGTTGCAAGATACCGCTTGTCTCAGGTTCCCGATGTGGAGGTCACCCTTTATGAGAAAAGTGAAAGGCTCGGAGGGTGCATTGAATCACTTCAAGATCCCTATTTTTTTGAGATGGGACCAAGAACGATTAAAGCATCGCGAAGTGAAGATCTCCTTAAGCTTATTCAACAGCTCGATCTTGAAACAGAGATTATTTATTCTAGTAAGCATGCCAAGAAAAGGTATCTATGGGTGGATCAAAAACTTCAGGCCATTCCCTCTCTCCTTCCCCCTTTGCTTCCAGCCCTTTTTAATGAATGGCGGCGTCCTGCTCTTATAGATTCCGATGAGTCGATTGCCTCTTTTGCTAAGCGGCGGTTTGGAACATATGGCGCCGAAACCTTTTTTGATCCATTAACCCGGGGGATCTTTGGTGGAGATATGAACACCCTTTCGATCTCTGCGTGCTTCCCTGAGTTAAAAGCGTTGGAGCAAACCTATGGCTCTCTTACGCGCGCTTTGATAAAAAAAAAGAGAGAGAAAAAACCGAAGGGTTTGTTCACTTTAAAAGGGGGACTTCAAACCTTAGTCGATCGATTGGTGAAAAGGGGAAAGGGAAAGATTCATCTGAGCACTCCAATTGAAGCACTTCCAGAAGGGGAGACAGTCATCGCACTTCCAGTGAGGGAGGGGGCAAAACTTTTTCAAGACGATCAAAAAGCCTTAAGTTTTTTTAAATCAGTCCCAACCATTTCTCTTACTGTTGTTAACGTTGCCTTCAAAGGAGAGACTCTTGTTCCCCAAGGATTTGGGTACCTTGTTCCTTCAAAAGAGAGGGAGAATATATTGGGAGTTGTCTTTGACTCCTCAATCTTTCCTATGCAAAACCGGGAAAAAGAAACCCGCCTCACCGTAATGTTGCGCGATGGGGGAGAAAGGGAGGCTCTTTTTGCCCTTAAAAAACACTTAAGCATTTGCAAAATTCCTGACCGCGTTCATGTTAAAACATATCCTTACGCAGTTCCTCAATATTGTGTGGGCCACCTGGAGCGTGTTGAAGCATTTGAAGCTCATTTAAAAGAGCATTATCCCCACATCACATGCATAGGGAATTATCTTCGAGGGGTGTCACTCAACGCCTGCGTAAAATCCCTATGAGCGTGAGTTAAACCCCGGAGTGCGATCTATTTTCCCCTTTATCATCCACATAAATAGGCAATCTTTTTTACATCGAAACTTAGGCAGCTCCCGCGGAGCTGCCCATCATTTCGATGTAAAAAATCTCACCTATTTATGCAGCTCTAAAGAGGAAAATAGGTCGCACTCCGGGGTTAAATAAGTTTGATATTGAGGATGTATAAGATCCAGTGGAGGATTAATTTATACACGACCATAAAGAAATAAGGAATGGAGATCAGAACAATTTTTCTATCGAGGAGAAAGCCATAAAACATAAAAACAATCATGGTCATGAAGACAAGGGTGACTAGAATCGGGGTAAGGGCTTGAAGGGGAATATAGTAATAGCTGATCGGCCAAAGAATATTTAAAATCAGTTGAATGACCCATGCAGTGAGTGCGAAGTTTCGGATGTGCGATTTCCTTTTTGTATAAACCATCGCCCCTGTTATGGCCATTGAAACATAAAGGAGAGACCAGATAGGGACGAGCCATTGCATAGGAAGGGTCCAGAAAAGGTCATTTCCTGTTGCATAGATCTCCTGAACCTTTTTGTATGCGATGAAGAAGTTAAAGATCTCCACTGCAAAGAGGATCAAGAAAAAGTTCACATAGGTTTTGATTTTTTGTTTTTTAGTATACATCCCTTTTCTTCTTACCCAAAGGAGGAGAAAAGATCAAACAGTAGATAGGTTGGGTTCTTTGCGAAAGGATTGAAGGGCTTCAGCTAAAAGAGAAATATCTTCATGGGAGTGGAGGGCATTAATGGTGAAGGAGAGGGAAGAAAGCCCTTGCGGAACAACTGGGGGACGGAGAGTGCGGGCTAAGATGTTTCTCTTTAAAAGAGCGTTTGAAAGCTTTTGACATTCATTTTCATTTGAGCAGATGAGAGGGATAATATGGCTCGTCCCTGTCCCAACATCCCAATGGGAGCAGATGAAGGTTTCTCTAAGGGTATGACTCAACATTTCAATCTTTTGCCTTTCAACGGTCATGTCAGGAATCAAGTCAAGAGAGGCGCTAATGGCTCCTAAAACAGCAGGAGGGAGCATCGTTGTTTCAACAAGCTCTGTGTTGAAGGCTAAAAGATACTGACGAAAGAGGTGACTTGTTGCTAAAAAAGCTCCAAAGGTGCCCGATTGCTTGCCAAAGCTTCCAAAAACGATATCGATCCCTTTCCGATGGGAAGCGATTCCCATACCATGCTTTCCCATCGCCCCTACGGCATAGGAGTCATCAACATAGGTTAATGCCCCCATCTCCTCAGCAATCTCTCCAATTTTTTTGAGATTTGCAACCTCTCCATTGATCCCAAAAAGAGACTCAGTCACAATCCACTTGTTATGGGCATTCTTTCCTTTTTCAAGGAGGGCCTCAAGCTCCTCTAAATTGCGGTGCTCGAAACGGAAAACCTTTGCGCCACTTCCGATAGCTGCCTGAATGAGCTCTTGATTGCAATAGCGATCGATAAAAACCACCGATTGGCTATTCATCAAGGTGGATAGGATTCGCTGATGGGCGTTATATGCAGAGGGAAATAGGAGAGCTCCCTCTTTCCCAACCAAATCTGCAAGCTTTTCTTCGACACTTCGGTGACACTCTAAATGTTTTGGAACGATGTGGCTTGGCGTTGTTCCCGCTCCCCATTCCAAGACATACTTGATCGTCACTTTTTTCACGTAAGGATGCTGAACAAGCCCTAAAAGATCATTCGACGCAAAATTGATCCTTTGATCGTCGACCTTTTCTTCTAGAGCCGCCATGCAACGGAGCTGCCGGTACTCTTTTTGCTCCCGCTTTTTTTCAAGCGCACTCTGGTAATGGTTATACTTACTCATGCCAAAGAGGATACTCTTCTTTAGAGGGTGTTTAAAAATTCATCCTGAAGCGGTCATTAAACACCCTCTTAGAGGGTGTTGTCAAACATTCTTTTTTATTTTTAATCTTTATTACAAATCAACCATTCAGTGGTCAATTTGTAATATTTTGCATAAGTTGCTGGTTGTTAATTATTTTCGGAGGAGACGCAAACTGTTAAGGCCAACAAGGACAGTCCCCCCTTCGTGGAGAATAACAGCCACCCACAAAGGCATAACCCCTAAAAGGGCGGGGGTTGTTGCGAGGACAATGACCCCAAGGGCAAGGGTGAGATTTTCACGGACGATGACCATTGTCTTCTTTGCTTTGGCGTGAAGCCAGCTGATGAGGGTTAGGTCATCTTGCAGAAGGACGATGTCAGAGGCATCGATAGCGGTGGCACTTCCAATTTCTCCCATTGAGATCCCCACACTTGCGCGGGTTAGAGCAGGGGCATCGTTAATTCCATCACCCACCATTGCGAGGTGTTTTTCTGCAGAGAGTTTTGAAACCGTTTCTAATTTATGCTCGGGGCGGAGATCAGCATAGACCTGATCGATTCCTAGCTCGCGGGCAACGACGTTGGCACTTTCGGCGTGATCACCGGTGAGCATTGTAATTTCTAGGTTCTCTTTTTTCAGGGAAGTGAGGACCTCTTTCACCTGTGGGCGGAGGGTGTCTGTGAAGCGAAAGTCAAAAAGAGAGGTTTCGATTTGAAGAAAAGAGACCATCTCTCCTTTCTTTTCTAAAGGTTTTTCAGGGGAGATAAAGGCTTCGTTTCCAATTTTTACAGAGACCTCTTTCCCATTCAAAGTTGCCATCCCTTTTAGGCCAAACCCAGGAACCGATTGAAAAGAGGCAAGAGGGGAGGGCGTAATCTTTTTTTCCTCGGCAAACTTGCAGATGGCATCGGCCATTGGGTGGGTGATGTGCCGCTCTAATGCACTTGCGACGCTGATCGCCTCTTCGATCGAGTAGGTAATAGATCCGATGGGTTCAATCCCTGTGCAGGTAAGCTTCCCTGTCGTTAAGGTTCCTGTCTTATCGAAGGCAATGGAGTGGCAGGCGGCAAAGGCATCAAGGGTGACACCCCCTTTAAGGAGGACCCCTTTGCGGGCGCAAGCGCTGATTGCACTGAGGTAAGCAGTTGGAGTTGCAATGATGAGGGCGCAAGGAGAGGCTGCGATCAAAAAGGTGAGGGCGCGGTAGAGAGAGCCTTCAATTCCGAGGAAGGGGATTGAAAAAATCCAGGGGAGGGTAAAGGTAAAGAGAAAGAAAAGGGAGATGATTGTGATCGCATACCTTTTCCCAAACTTATCAAGAAACCGTTGCAATTTTGGCTTCATCCCTTGTGCTTCATTGATCAACTTAATGATCTTTGAAAGGGTTGATTCAGCACTTGTTTTAGTCACTTGAATCGTCAACGTACCGTCGAGATTGCGACTCCCTGCTTGCACCTCATCTCCCACTACTTTGGAGACAGGGACACTTTCCCCTGTGAGGTGGACAAGGTTGACAAACGAGCTTCCCTCGGTCACCGTGCCGTCAAGGGGAACAACCTCTCCTGCGCGGACAAGAAGAAGGGTTCCCACGTCGATCTCTTTCACCGACTTTTGAAAAAGAGTTCCTCCCTCTCCCACCACCATTCCAATCGTTGGAGAGAGGTGGTTTAAATGAATAAGAGCCCCTTTTGCCCTCCTTGACACCGACTCTTCCATCGCTCCTGAAAATGCAAAAAGAACGAGGAGGAGTCCCCCTTCCATTTGACTTCCAATTAAGAAAGAGAGGAAGGCGGCAAGGGTCATCAAGACGTCGATGTTAATCTCTAAGTTTTTAATGTCTTCAATTGTATTAAGGAGAGCAGGTGTCCCTGCTAAAAAATAAACAAGGAGGAGGAAGAAATGGGAAAGATCGATCATGAAATGTTTTGCGATGTAGGCGCTAAGGAGAAAAAATCCTGCAGCAAGTGAGCTTTTTAAACTGAGATTTTTCGCCCAGCCGCGCGATCTTTTTTTAAGAAAGGGGCTAATACTTTCTTCTAATCCAGAGGTGAAAAACTCATCAAAGATGTAAGGAGATTCAGAAGAGGACATGGTCGATCCATTTTGCAATAAAATGCATACTTCCAACCGCAAGAACCAAAGTAGCAAGGTTCCAAACGAGCGATTTGATGAGTTGATTCCCTTCCATCCGACTTGCTAATAGGGTTGCTAGGGAAAAGATTAAAACAAGAGTAGTAGCGCCTCCTAAAAATCCCCCAATAAAAAAGCCTAGCGCTCCCGCTAAAGTGGAGAGAATCACACCAATCCCAGCTCCCATAGCTTGCTTGAGAGGGTGCTCATAAGATTCAAGGGTCAGTCCCAATTCCTCCTCGAGCATCACCCTGAGGAGGCGATTGTCATCAGCCATTAACACCTCAATGACCTGATCGAGGAGCTTTCCTGTCAGCCCCTTTTGCCGGTACATCGCCACGAGTTCTTCCTTTTCCTGCAAACGGTGGTGTTCGATCTCCCACCGCTCCTGCTCAATGAGGCGATGGAGGCGCTCTAAGCGGCTCCAGCCCAAGAGGCTACTCCGCCCGATCTTCCAGAAAAGCCAGCCCAAAGAGAAAAATCCAAGAATTAAAAGAGCTTTAGAAGGGGGAATGCCAAAGGGGTGAAAAAGGACCCACATCCCTAAAAGGATGATCGCGGTTTCTTTAGCGCTATCGGCTCCTGCTGAAATGTATCCTGGAGCCTCGGTGCCATGCGTTTCAGACGTTGCCCTAGCCCCTTTTTCTCTTGCCGCTTTTAAGTGCTCTACAACATCTTTTCCTTCAAAATGATCGAAAGAGTGGTCTGGGGGTTTCATCGTCATGCCGCTATATTAGCAAATGGATCGAAGCCCTGCAACCAAGATTTTTAATCCCTGAGTCAGCTCTCAAGGGAGGACTTGAGGAGCCTGCAAAGATGGAGGTGGTCCGCAGCTGAGATAAGCTCGCGGGCGGCGTGCATCGAAAGCTGGGCAAGGCCGATGTCGACGGTTTCAATGCCGGTGCGAGCAGCGGTGATTGCGCCAACAGTACTTCCGCAAGGGAGGTTCGATTCTGAAGCGAACGTCTGATAGGGGATATTTAGTTTTTGACACAGCCTGGTGATGTGCGCCCCACTCATTCCTGAGGTGGCATAGCGGTGGTTTGCATTGTGTTTAATCACCACCCCTTCCCCCATTTCAGGGGCATTATCTTGATCATATTTTTCGATGTAATTTGGATGGATAGCGTGGGCCATATCGATGGAGATGCAAAGGGAACGGTTTTTCATTCGGAGGTGATCTTCCTCATTTATGTGATAGGAGAGGGAGATCCTTTTTAAGATGTCATCTAGAAAGGGGGAGCTCGCCCCTTCGTTTGTTTCTGAGCCAATTTCTTCATGGTTGTAGAAGATAGCCATTTGGATGGTATGTTTAGGGCACTTTTTTGCTCCGAGAAGGGCAAGGAGGGAGGCGTGGGCGCTGGCGAGGTTATCGATCCGGTAGGAGCTAATGATGTCGGTGTGGAGTCCGATCAGGCGGGGCTTTTCAAAAGGGACAAGGTAGAGATCGGCACCAAGAAGGTCTTGGTGTTTAATGCCAGTTAATTCTTCGAAGATTTTTTCAGGCTTTTTGTTTTTCCCTTTGATTCCAAGAAGGGGGCAGAGGTGGCGCTGTTTATCGATTTTTGTTGGCTTGTCGTTGACATCTCGATCGAGATGGATCGCAAGGGAGGGGATCATAACAGGGGCGTGGTCAAGGAGGACAAGCTGCTCTATGATGGTATCGTTTTCGGAGAGGAGAAAGCGGCCAGCAATCACAAGATCTCGATTCATCCAGGTGGAGAGGATAGGACTTCCGTAGGTTTCAACATGGATAAAGGGAAGTCCGTTTTCAATGAAGATGGGGTTTGGTTTCAATTTCAGGGCAGGGCTATCGGTATGGGTGGCTAAAATTGTCGCTTTTTCAGGAGAGTCTTTGGGGAGGGTAAAGGCGCAGAGAGATCCTCCTCGCTCGACGAAATAAGACGCTCCAGGTTTTAATTCCCACTTTTCTTTTTCGCTAAGGGGGGTAGCATCTTGCTGTGCTAAACGATTTCCAATTTCTTGCGTGGCATGCCATGGAGTGGGGCTATCGGTTAGAAAGAGAAGAAGGTCATTTAAAGGGTCATGTGTCATCACTCCCCATTGTAAAAAAAACTTTCCTTTTATCGAAGAAAAATTTAAGATCACTTCCTTCAAGAAAACTTAAGATGAGGAGAGTCACAATGGAAGCGATAAAAGCAGGATTTAAAGTAGCAGGAGAATTTGTTGTTGGAATGGGGATGACAGCGTTCAATAAAATGAACTCCGATGTGCAAGTTGCTCGAGACAATTTAAAAAATCAAGGGCTAGAGGTTCTGGGAAAGTATCAGGGAAACCAGAATGTGACGGCTCAAGAGGTGAAAGAGCTGGCAAGTTCTCTTATGCAACCCCTTCAAACTCTTGAAAATGTGGGAGTGGGTGCCACCCTTTCCCTCCTTCTTGTTTATCACTATACCCCCCTTTTTAAAGGGGTTGTTCAGGTGGCAATGCTGGGGTCAGCCTATTTAACCTATCAAGCATCATGTGTAAGAGAGCAGGTGCACCAAGAGGTTTTCTATTTTGAGCGGCGTGGAACTGCTAATATTTCAAGAGATGAATTTAAAACCCATGTAGAAAATTTGGGGGATCGGATCCTTGCAAGCTCTTCTTTAGTAAGAACTCTGACTGCTCAAGCTCAGATGGAAGGGTTCCGTAACTTGGGAACGGTTGTTGGGGAGATGATTGACAATGTCCAGGATCCAGGACAGCTTCAGGCGACGATCGATAAAGTTCCAACCTTTATTCTGAAGCTTTATCACCATCAGCCACAGCAGGTTAACCATCAACCCCAGTGAGGACCGATAGGCCATTAAGATATTTATGAAGGACAGGGGGAAGGAGGACTGAGCCATCTTCTTGTTGGTTGTTTTCAAGGAGGGCAACCATCAGGCGTGAGGTGGCAAGTCCCGATCCATTCAAGGTGTGGACGTAAGAGGGTTTGTCGCTTCCTTTTTTGAAGCGGATTTTTGAGCGGCGTGCTTGGAAATCGGTGCAATTTGAAATCGAAGAGACTTCATAGTACCGCTCTTGGCCGGGAAGCCACACTTCGAGATCAATTGTTTTTGTGGCTGAAAAGGACATGTCTCCCGTTACAAGGAGCATAGAGCGGTAGTGAATGCCAAGAGCATTTAATATCTCTTCTGCACTTTGAATCATTTCAGCGTAGATCGTCTCACTCTCTTCGGGGCGAGTGATGCAAAACATCTCCACTTTATTGAATTGATGAGTGCGAATCAGCCCCCTTTCATTTGATCCAGCAGCCCCTGCTTCGCGTCGGAAGCAAGGGGTGTATGCGGTGTAGCGAAGGGGAAGGGAATCGTTATCTAAAATTTCATCGTAGTGAACGCCATTGAGAACCACTTCGGAGGTGGGAATCAGATAAAGGGAGTGGTCTTTATCGTGGAGCTTGAACAGTTGATCTTCAAATTTAGGAAGGTTTGCTGAGCCAAACAAAATGTCGGGACGGGCAACTAATGGGGGGATCCAATGTTCAAAGCCATTTTTAACGTGGGTATCGATCATAAAGTTAATAAGGGCCCACTCTAAACGGGCGCCAAGTCCTCGATAGGCGGGCCAACCACTTCCCCCAACTTTAGCTCCCCGCTTAAAATCAAAAAGGTTGAGCGTTTCATTGAGCTCGAGGTGGTTTTTAGGTGTGAAAGAAAAAGAGGGTTTTTCTCCAACCGTTTTAATTAAGACATTATCTTGGGGATCAAGAGAAACTTTGATATCATCAGCTGGAAGGTTCGGAAGGGATCCTAATTCAAATTTCAATTCCTCTTCAAGTGTGTGGAGCTCATGATCGAGCTTTGAAATTTTCTCTTTAGCCCCTTCCATCGATTGAAGAAGAGAAGAGACCTCTTCCCCTTTCCTTTTGAGCTCACCAATTTTTTTAGCATTTTGGTTGCGCTCGTTTTTAAGTTCCTCACTCTCAGCTTTGATCGTGCGGATCTTCTCATCGAGTTTTAAGACATTTTTTAAGCTTGCACTCTGATCTTTTGTGCGAAGTTTTTTTTCAATGCCTTCTGGATTTTCCCGTATAAGTTTGATATCAAGCATAATGATAGGAGGGTACAATATTTCCTACTTGAAAGATAGGAAATTTATTGATAACATAGGATCTTCATTCATTAAAAGCTTTATTGAGCCGGTTCATATGACAAAACAAAACCACCCTACGCCGCAAAATCCTTTAATCCTCCGTTTTCACAGACTCATGGATGCCTTTGCAAAGTCTGATGATGAGAGGGACTTTTATCTCGACACGATTGAAGGTTTCCTTGTATTTGCTGATCTCGATAAAAGTTTAGAAGAGCTCGATCGGTTAGAAAAAGAGCTTCAGGAAAATAGCGAAAGGTACCGCCTCATCCCGAAGATGACCTTCTATGAAACAAAAAAGTTTATGGAAGGGTTTGTCAATGAAAAGGTGTATGACATTGATACGAAAGAAAAGCTTCTCGATATCATCGGTTCAAAAGAGGCGCGGGAAAATTTTCTCGAATTTATTTATGATCATTTAACAGAGCTTGAAAAGTGGCAACAGTACTACCATGAAAGGTCGCGGATTCGGATCATCGAATGGCTTCGCACAGAGGAGATCCGCTTTGCTTTTGAAGAGGATTTAGATGTGACCAAGACCGCTCTTGAAAAGGTGAAGCATTACCTTTTTGAGACTAAAGTGCCCAAAGAAGTTCAAAGCGCTCGTGAAGAAATTGTTGCAAAGTCGAAGACTTACTATTCCAACGAAGCTCTTAACCCACGCCCCAAGCGGGGACGTCCTCCTAAACAGGCGCAAAAAGTGGAGCTTGAGCCCCAGTATACCGTTGATGTTTATAAGACCGTTTCTTCTCCTATTCGCCCCTTTCTCTTTAACCCAGATTTCACAAGCTCTGCTGTGACATTCTCAGCAAAATTCGATACCGAAGCGCAGCTTATTGCGAGCTTAAGGGGAAGCTCTAGAGTGAAGATCGATTCTAAACTCGAAGCCCTTTCTCAACGCCTTGAATCTCTCCGCCACCTTTCAGACCGCCTCAAGTCAACATCAGGAATTGGAGTTGAATCGGAGGAGAAAATCATTCAAGCGGTGAGTCGGCAGGAGAGTGAAGCTGATAAAGGGAAGATTGCAGGGATTGCAAAAGGATTTCTTCCAAAAAAGAAAGGGAAGGCGCCGAAAGAGAAGGAAGAGATTCAAGAAATGCTTCAGAAAAAACGGAAGGCAGGAATTAAACAGGTGACTCCCATTAAGCGGGGAAAAAAGAAGGATGAAGGTTAAGTGGAAACTCAGGCTCCAATCCAACCCCTTCTCGATCTTGCCTCAAAAGAGGGGCGCTTAAAAACCTTAAGAGGGATCTATCGTGCCCGCTTCATGGATGACAAGATGCAAAAACTTGTCAGACAAAATAAAGGGGGAACGTTTCACCTTTATACCCATGGGCATGAATTAATTGGAGTGATGTCAGCTCAAGCCTTGACAGCAGGAAAAGATTGGGGCCTTCCTTACTATAGAGATCGCGCTTTTGCCATTGGCCTGGGGTGCGATTTAGGAGAGCTTTTTGCCGCTTTTTTAGCAAGAGAGGTTCCCCACCACTCTGGAGGGCGGATGATGCCCGATCACTTTTCTCACAAAGAGCTCCGAATTCCTTGCCAATCAAGTGTGGTAGGATCGCAATTTTTGCAGGCCGTTGGTGTCGCTAAAGGGGCCCGCCTTGCAGGGAAGGATGAGGTGGTCTACGTTTCAGGTGGAGATGGATCAACCTCTCAGGGAGATTTTCATGAGGCCCTTAACTATTCGTGCCTTCACAAGCTAGGGGTGATTTTCGTCATCCAAGATAATGGATGGGCGATCTCTGTTCCCGTTGAGGATCAAACGGCAGGGGGATCCATTGCTCATATGGCAAGAGGGTATCCCAATCTGACCGTTCATGAAATCGATGGTTGCGATTATGAAGAGGTGGGAAAAGCCCTTCGCTCGGCTGTTCAGAAAGGGCGGAATCTAGAAGGGCCCACCCTAATTGTTGCAAAGGTGCCCCGCATCGGTGCCCACAGTAGTAGTGATGATCCTAAGAAATACAAAAACGAAGACCACTTTGAAGAAGATGATCGTCGAGATCCCATCCCCCGCTTTGAAAAAGAGCTCATTGAAGGCAATATTCTGACTCAAGATGAGATCGACGCTCTGCGCGAAGAGATCAAAGAAGAGATTGAAGAGGCTGCAATTAAAGGGGAGAGCTATCCCCTCCAAGATCCTGATAGGGTCCTTGATCATCTCTATAAAGAGACCACGATAGCTTTTAAAGAAACTCCCGATGAGAGGGGAGAAAGTGTGGTGATGATGGACGCTCTTAACCATGCAATCGATGAAGAAATGGAAAGAGATCCTGGCGTTGTTGTCTTTGGGCAAGATGTGGCAAGGGGAAAAGGGGGAGTCTTTGGAATCACCCGGGGATTAACCGACAAGTATGGAAAAGAGCG
>JAGROK010000022.1 GCA_020440285.1 Chlamydiia bacterium
GGGCAGGCTAGAGATGCCGCAGTGCTCCAACAAAACAATCTGCAAAATCAGCGTACTGCTGCAAGTGAGGCAAATCAGCACTTTGCTGCTCAACTAGATGACGTAATCCGAGAGCGAGATGCCGCAGTGCTCCAACAAAACAATCTGCAAAATCAGCTTACTGCTGCAAATGAGGCAAATCAGCACTTTGCTGCTCACCTACATGGCGTAATGCAAGAGCGAGATGAAGCTCAAAGGGAGCTAGCAGCGTTGAGAGCAAAGGTTCAATCAGCAACGGGTGTTACGTCAACAGTCCTTTCCTATGGGTGGAATGCCACAACAAGTCTTCCGGGAAATATCTGGAATTCTTTTAACCAGTAGTTTTCTTAAGCGTTAAAAAAAAATGCCCACGCGAAAAACGTGGGCATTTTTTTTGTCTTCTTGTGTATTGCTCCTGTGGTGTTTTTCAATTTAAAATTTCATATCTATAGTGCTTTCAATCTAAAATTTTAAACCTAAGTCGCTCTTTTAATCTGCATTCGCATCTTCGCTCTCAGCAGCCACCCGTGGCTCCCTTCGATCTCCAGATTTTAATGCCGATCAAAAACAGCTTTGTTATACCGCTCGTGTTTCAAAACTTGGGAGTTTCCCAAAATTGGCGCTCGAGATTTAATCCTATCGAAGCAGCCTCCTATCCAAAAGATAGGAGCGATGGAGAGAGGGTTAAAGATCGAGAGTCGTAAGCAGGGAAAAACCAAGTTTTGAATCATGAGCGGTATATCGTCAGGAGTCGCTTAGAAGGTGAGCAGATCATGATGACACTCTCTAGAGTTCTTGGGATCGAAATTCTGTTTGGTAGATTTTTTTTTCTGAATCAGGTAGACTGAAACGCAGTCATTAATTCCTCTATGGGAGAAAGTAAAAATGCCCAACACCAACCCCCTTTTGGACCTTGAATAAGGCTCTTTTTACCTCAAAGGCAAATGAATAATGAATAAAAGTGAAGTGAACCGATGAAGCCTTGGCTAAAGATCTTGATTGGACTCGTTTTAGGGATCGCCGTCGGCTTAGTTTTAAATAAGCAGGTGGAGATTCTCTCTTTAGTTGGGAAGGCCTTTATCGATCTTCTCAAGATGCTTGTGGGTTTGATTGTCTTTTCTTCTTTGGTTGTGGGGATGTGTCACATCAGCGATCCAAAGAAATTGGGGCGCATTGGGATACGAACGGTCCTTTTTTATGTGATCACGACGGTCATTGCGATTGTGTTTGGCCTTGTCGCTGTTTTAATTATCCGTCCTGGGATCGATTTGGGGCTACCCCTTCCTAATGGGCATGGCAATGGGGGAAATTTAAGTTTAGTTGACTTTCTTTTTTCAATCGTCCCATCAAATCCTTTTGCGGCCTTTTCTGAAGGAAACATTTTACAGATCATCGTCTTCGCGATCTTTTTTGCTTTAGCGATCAATTTAGCAGGGGAGAGGGGAAAGGCAATTTTGGGCTATATCGAATCGCTGAGTGAGGTAATGGCAAAGCTCACTCATGTGGTGATGAAGTTTGCCCCCTATGGGGTCTTTGCCCTGATGGCAACGGCGGTAGGGGCGATTGGATCCAAGGTGATCCTTCCCCTTTTCTGGGCGATTGGGTGCATTTTTGCCGCTTGTTTGGTTCAAGTGGCCATTATCTTTACCCTCTCTCTTAAGTATTTAGCCCGTCTTGAGATTGCCCCTTTCTTTAAAGGGATGAAAGATGCTATCATTGTCGCATTTACTACGAGTAGTAGCTCGGCGACACTTCCGGTGTCTCTTGAGTGTGCTCGTGACCATTTAGGCCTTTCTCCCGATATTTCGGGGTTTGTCCTTTCCCTTGGCTCGACCGTCAATATGAATGGAACGGCTATAGGGCAGTCTGTGCTGGCGATTTTTATTGCTCAAGCATATGGAATCGATGTCAGCTTTACCAACATCATGATTTTGATGTTTACGACTCTTATCTCAGCTATTGGAACAGCTGGAATTCCAGGAAGTGGTTTGGTGATGCTCTCTATCGTACTCAATGCGATGGGTCTTCCCCTTGAGGGGATTGCCCTTGTCGCAGGAATTGACCGTCTCCGCGATATGCTCGCAACGGTTGTGAACATTTTAGGAGACGCTGTTGCAGCAGTTTATGTTGCGAAAAAAGAAAATCAAATTGATGAAACCAAGTACCATACGGTAACCTGGACAGAATAACTTTATAGGAAATGATATGAAACTTTTTGTTGCCAATATTGCAAGAGAATGTACTGAAGATGAACTCAAAACCGCTTTCGAAGAATGTGGAGAGGTGAAGAGCTTAAAAATTATTACCGACCGCGATACAGGGCAGTCTCGAGGGTTTGGCTTTGTAGAAATGAGTAGCCGCGAAGAAGGGGAAAAAGCGATTAAAGAACTTCATGAGAAAGAAGTTCATGGACGTGCGCTTGTTGTCAATGAAGCTAAAGAGCAACAAAGACGAGCTCCTCACGGAGGTGGTGGTCACCGCCGCCCTCGATAGATTTTTATCTTTCGATTTGCTAGACTTCTTTTCTGATGTGAAATAAAGATTTTGAGGCTTGCTTGCGAAATACGATTTTGAAATCTGTGAAAGAAGGGGTAGAGGCGCTTGAAACACTTCAGTCCCCAAAAGGACTTAAATTTATCGAAGATGTTGCATGGGCGATCATTGACTGCTACAAAAATGGGGGGAAACTCCTCATTGCAGGAAATGGAGGAAGTCTGTGTGATGCGATGCACTTTGCAGAAGAGCTTACCGGCTATTTTCGAAAAAAGCGCCCCGCCCTTCCAGCCATTGCTTTGGCAGACCCTGGTCACCTCACCTGCGTGGGGAATGACGTAGGGTTTGATCAGGTTTTTGCTCGGGGGATAGAGGCCCATGGAAATCATGGAGACCTTTTTATCGCCCTTACAACGAGTGGAAACTCTTCAAACCTTGTTCAAGCTGTCAAGGTTGCGAAGGAAAAAAAGCTTCAGGTTGTGACCTTTTTAGGGAAGACAGGGGGAGAGCTAAAAGGGCAAGGAGATTTTGAATGGGTTGTCTCAGGATTTAAGTATTCAGATCGGATTCAAGAGGCTCATATGGCTGCAATCCACATCATCATCGAAATGGTGGAGCGGGAACTGTTCTTCCCCGTTGAAGAGATGGAGGTTGAGCAGGTGGGAGCTTCTTTATGATCGGAGCTCATTCTTACATCACCGATTTGATTGAAGGGCGGAAAAAAGGGACCCTTGTGAAGGGGGCCCTTTTTGCTATGAGTGGCCTTTTTGAAATGGGGGTAAAGCTCAGAAACATCGCCTTTGATAGACAATGGATCAAAGAAAAGAAAGTGGAGGTTCCCGTTATCAGCATTGGAAATATCATTGCTGGTGGAACGGGGAAAACCGCTTTTATCAAACGTCTTGCAAAAGATTTAAGCTCTTACGGAAAGATATCGATCCTCTCCCGCGGATATCGATCGCAGATCGAAAAGGTAGGGGGGAGTCTTCATTTGATTGAAAAATCACGGATCACCCCCGATGTGTGTGGGGATGAAGCCTATCTTCTTTTTAAATCTCTTCCAGAAGCAGTTCTCTTCGTTGGAAAGGATCGAGTCCTTAACGCAGAGCGGGCAGTCTACCATGAGGCAGACCTTATCCTCCTCGATGATGGGATGCAGTACCGTTTTTTACACCGCGACATTGAAGTGGTGATGCTCCATGGAGAAGACCTTTATGGAAAGGGGTTTTACCTTCCTAGAGGATACCTTAGGGATTCGCCGAAAAGGCTTGAGAAAGCTGACGCAATTGTGGTGAATCATATCCACGATCTCAACCATTTTCACGCAGTTGAAAAAGAGGTGAGTCAGTGGAGTTCTGCCCCAGTTATTGGAACGCGGATGGTTCCAAGTGAGGTTGAAACCTTTTGTGGAGAGCGCCACCTTGACCTGAGGGGAAGGAGGATTGGGGCTTTCTGCGGCCTTGGTAAACCAGAGTCTTTCTTTAAAACTGTTGGAGAAATGGGGGGAGTTGTGGCAGAGAAATGGATCCTTCCCGACCATATTGGACCAACAGCTGAATCTCTTAACCTCTTTGTTCAAAAGTGTATGGAAAGAGGGTGCGATATTATTGTTTGCTCAGAAAAAGATTGGGTAAAACTTTCGATTGATCAAGACATTCCCATCCCTATTGGGTTTCTCAAAGCTGAGATGGAAGTTGTGACTGGAAAAGAGAGATATCGAGCTCTTCTAGACAGTGTTGAATCCCTTCTTTTGCAAAAGGGGGCATATGAAACCTTGGATTAAAATTCTTGTCGGCCTTGTTTTAGGGGTGATTGCAGGCCTTGTGTTAGGGACGAAAGTTGATTTCCTTGAAAGGATTGGAAAGGCCTTTATCGATCTTCTCAAGATGCTGGTGGGGCTCATTGTCTTTTCTTCTTTGGTCGTGGGGATGTGTCACATTAGTGATCCCAAAAAATTAGGACGTATTGGGGGACGGACCCTTCTATTTTATGCAGTGACAACAATTATTGCGATTTGTTTTGGCCTCCTCCTTGTTTTTTCTCTAAAGCCAGGGGCAGGACTTGGCCTTCCCATTCCGGCAGCTCACCTTCAAACCACCCAGACGCTCGGTCTCGTCGATTTTCTCTTTGCCATTGTCCCTTCTAATCCCTTTGCTGCCTTTGCAGAAGGGAATGTTTTACAGATCATCGTCTTTTCGATCTTTTTTGCTTTTGCGATTAATTTAGCAAAAGGAAATGGGACAAAGGTTCTTAATCTTTTGGAGTCGGTGAGTGAAGTGATGTACTCTTTGACCCATTTTATTATGAAGCTTGCTCCTTATGGAGTCTTTGCGCTCATTGCGACAGCGGTTGGGGATATCGGTCTTAAAGTGATCTATCCTCTTTTGAAGTTTTTGCTCTGCAACTACATTGCTTGTATGCTCCAGATCCTTATCGTCTTTTGCTTAACCCTCCGTTATTTAGTGAAGCTGAAGGTGGCTCCCTTTTTTAAGGGGATGAAAGATGCGATTGTTTTAGCCTTTACAACGAGTAGTAGTTCGGCGACCCTTCCTGTCTCTTTAGAGTGCGCCCGCTATCACTTGGGCCTTTCTCCTGACATCTCAGGTTTTGTTCTATCGCTAGGCTCAACCATTAATATGAATGGGGCAGCAATTGGACAGGCGATTTCGGCAATCTTTATTGCGCAGGCTTATGGGATCGAGGTGACGGTTGTCAAAGTGCTTATTTTGATTTTTGTCTCCCTTATTTCGGCTATTGGCGCTGCAGGGATTCCAGGAACGGGGATTGTAATGCTCTCTGTTGTTCTCAATGCGATGGGACTTCCCCTTGAGGGGATCGCTCTTGTTGCTGGAGTTGATCGCCTCCGCGAAATGGTCTCCTCAGTTGTCAATATTCTTGGCGATGCCGTTGCCGCTGTTTTTGTAGCGAAGAAAGAAAATCAGATCGATGAAAAGCAATACCATAGAATCACTTGGCTGGAGTAAAAATGGGTGACGAAGTAGAGATTAAGCTTCCAAAACTTGGAGAAAGTATTGTCAGCGCTACCGTTGTCCAATGGTTTAAAAAGGTGGGCGATGTCGTCAAACTCGATGAGCCCCTCCTCGAAGTTTCAACCGATAAAGTCAATAGCGAGATCCCCTCTCCCGTTTCTGGAAAAATTGGAAAGATTTTTGCAAATCCTGACCAAGAGCTCGATGTGGGAGCCCCCCTTGCCCTGATTATCACTTCAGAGGGGAAGGAGAGTCCAAAAGAAATAAAGGTCGCTGAAGAGATCGCGCTAGAAAAACCCCCTTCTAAGAAAGGGTTTTTTACCCCCGTTGTCATCAAAATTGCTCAGGAGAAAGGGATCGACCTTTCTGAGCTTGAAAACATCCCTGCAACGGGAGCCGGTGGTCGCCTTTCAAAGCGGGATCTTGAAAATTATCTCCAAAAAAGAAAGGAAAACTCTGGGGGAGAAGAGCGGATCAAGATGTCGAACATGCGGAAGATGATAGCTGATGCGATGGTTCGCTCCTACACTGAGATTCCCCATGCGACCCTCGTTAATGAAGTGGATGTGACAAACCTTGTCCAACACTTAAAAGAAACAAAAGAGACATTTCAAAAAGAAAACGGCTACAAACTCACCATCACCAGCTACATTGCAAAGGCCATTGGAGAAGCTGTAAAAAAATTCCCAATGATCAATGCGACCCTTGAAGGGGACATGATCGTGATTAAAAAAGAGGTCAATCTCGGCATTGCCGTTAATATTGAAGAGGGGCTCATCGTCCCTGTCATTCCGAGCTGCCACTCTCGGTCTTTAAAAGAGATTGCCAAAGCAGTTAGCGCCCTTTCTGAAAGTGCGCGGACAGGAAAGCTCCATCCCGATCAAGTCAAAGAGGGGACGATCACCATGACAAACTTTGGGATGTCAGGAACCTTGATCGGCACCCCCATCATTAGAAAGCCAGAAGTGGCAATCCTTGGCGTTGGCGCTATCACCAAAAAAGTCGTAGCCCTAGAAAACGATGCCATAGCGATCCGCTCGATGATGCACCTATCCCTTTCCTTCGATCACCGAGTAATCGACGGGATGTACGGCTGCGCCTTCCTCGCCGAAGTGAAAGCCTTTCTTGAGCGTTCTATTTAAAAACTTCTTTTATCTTAATTATTTCTTAGGATATTCTTCCTGGAAACTTGAGTTAAAGGAGTCAGTGGTGGCAACAGTCAGAAGAGCCAGTAGCGAAGATATTAATCCCAACCCTCCGACTAGGAGGCGGTTGGACGATTCGGAAAAAAACAGTGCGACGCTGTCAATTCACCTTATCCACCCTAATGGTCATCCCTTGATGCATCAAAAGATCGAGATGTATGCCCAAGGATTCTTTCTCCCCGTAAAATTGAAAGGGGGTGTTACGAATAAAGAGGGGAAGTTTGAGTTTTCTTTCAATCGAAAAGAGTTTAATGAAAAAGATCAGATCATCTTACGAGTGCTTGAAGAGACTCTTCCAACGCAGCACCTATTAGATGTGTTTAGAGGGTCAGAGAGAGTTATCTATGAGACTCAGCTTCAATTAGACCGTTTAGATCTTCAATTTACCATTCCTTTATATGAATATCTTCCAAAGGACCAGAACTACCTTCCTCGCCTCTGTCAACCAGAAAATCCCGACCAAAGACCTCAACAAGAAACGATCGAGTATAAGCTTGCCCTTGTAAAAGCGGGAGGAGATGAAAAGGTCAAAGATTTTATAGCGCGCTCACTCATCAAGACTGCAGAGATTGAAGAGCTCTATGGGGTGATTGATCCTAGCCTGAAATTAGATGGTAAAACAACTCTTGATCTTCTGTTAAATGGAATTTACCCCTGCCAATTCTTAAAAAGAGGTGATGGTTCTTACCTTGTTGAGATCCTTTGGAATGGGTATGAAAAGGATTCTGGAAAAGAAGGGGCGATCATTCGGAATGTCCATATCCACATTGGGATTAAAAATGGAGAGTTAACCATTGAAGAAGTGGTTATTCAAAAAGGTCAAGATCCGTGGCTCCATTATGCTCCACATGAAAAGGGTTTTGAAAATGCTCTTTATGTTGCGAATTCCATGGCACTCATCAAAGGGGAAATCGTCTCCCACCTTGGTCTTGGCCATCTTGTAACCGAACAAAATGCCATGGCGGTTTTCCGAACCATTAATATGAACCCTATTGGTCAGCTATTGAAGCCCCACTTAAGAGGCGTTCTTGAAATCAACCGAAGGGGAACTGATCAAATTTTTGGACCAAATGGGATCTTAAATGTTTCAGGGCTCAGCGTGAATGGGATCACAAAAGCTCTTCAAGATGTGATGAGTGGAGTCTGCTTTTCCAATTTCAAACCGAGAAAAGCTATAAATGATGAGCACCGCTTTGCCCGTGCAGAAAATCGATACTGGGAAATTGTTTCAGATGTTGTCGACCAATTCTTTTTAGAAAAAGAGGGTGATATTTTAACTCATTGGCATGAGATTTTTTACCTTTCAGAGTGTTTAGTTTCTCACAGCATGCCCTACAGGGCTTGGGAAGGAAAAGAGTATAGCGAGTGGGTAGACACGAATGAAATAGACAACCCTTTCCTTCCAGGTCGAGTGACAATTGATGGTGAGACAAAAGCAATGAGACCCATCACCACATCTAAAGGAGGTCCTGCGGAAGGAGATATTAAGAGGGCCAAGCAATTCTGCCGGTACGCGATCTTTTCCGCCACTTTTTGGCATTGGGCCGTCCATACCTCTCAAGGGAAGTGGGGGACAAACTTAAAAATCGCCTCTTTAGCACCAAGAGAGCCGGTGACCCTTCCTTACGGCGATGTAGATCCTCAAGATGCTGCTAAGCAACTCTCTTTAGCCCATACCTTTACAGACTTTGACCGAGGGCACTTAGTAGACAACATCCATGGGGATATTTATTCCCCATTGATTGAAAAGCTCTCAAGCGAAGAAGAGAAAACCTTATTTGCCTCTATAGGCTACGATATTGGGAAGCTCCCCTTCGGAGTGATTATTTAATCCCGAGGATTTGGGATTAAATCTTTATGAGAATGCTTATCTTTTCGCGACCTAATTTAGAAGATAGCCAAAGAAATTAAGCAGTTTTTCTATGCTTAACATATTTATTTCCAATAGATTATCCTGTCATATCTATATCAGTTGTGCCAGATAATGCCGGATAATACCAGATAATGCCAGATTTTCTTCCTTATACCGGTGTTTCCTTGAAAGGATTGTGGTTTCTTCCAGTATTGCTATCAGTCTTGGAGTGATTATTTAACGCGAATTCGGGATTATCCCCCATGATAACACTCATTTTTTCGCGATCTTTTTAGGAAAAACTGCTTGAAGATAGCACTGCGACTATCTACTTCGCAGGTTTTTCTAAAAATCTCATCGAAAATCTAACCGTTTTCATAGGGGGCTAATCCCGAATTCGCGTTATTTAGCGATGTAGCTGAGCCACTCTTCTTTCGTCCGAGTGTGGGGCCAGTTGTCATAATGAGCCCGATGCTCTTCCACCTTTTCGGGGTCAACCCAGTGGAGATGGGAAGGGTTTGTGATCCGATCGGGAAAGCGAAGGCCGTTAAGATGATCAACCTCATGCTGGAAAATGCGAGCGGTATACCCCTCCAAGCTAAGCTCTAGTCTATTTCCCTTCCGGTCATAGGCATTTGCCCGAATCTCTTTGGAGCGGGGAACGATCCCTGCAAAGTGTCCCGTTGAAAAACACCCCTCACGAAAAAGCTCCATCTCCTCCGAATACCAAGAGATGTGCGGATTGATGAAAACATCTAATGGAGGAGAAAAGTCCATCCGCTCTTGGGTGATATGAGTATCAACACAAATAATCCGCAAAGGAATCCCCACCTGTGGAGCAGCCAGCCCCACCATCCGTTTTTCTTTTCGTTCACCCTGAGAGACCTCAAGCATGTGATCGATGATCTTTTGAATCGAGTCGCTCTGAATCGCTTCGATAGGGACTCCTTGCGCAACACTCAGAAGGATCGGATCATTTGGCGAAACAAATCGCATATCATTTCCAAAAACCATAGAGCCAAGATACATCTGTTGGATTATTTTTTCTAGATAGTGTTGTCAGGAGATCAGGGCGATCGCATTTAAATTTTGCTAAAGCAAATTTTCCACAGGAGCCACTTAGGGAATGATTAGCTCCTGATAACACTATCTATTCCTTCATACCAGTGAAGGCATCGAATGTTTCCATGATGGGGAATCCCTGGAAAATGAGTAGCTAGAGAAAGAAGGGCAAGATCCACTTCTGGGAAATCCTTTTTCAATCGATTAAGACCTGTTGTCATATGGGAATTAAGTTTCATAGCAAACTTAATTTCGTAGGCCTTCACAGGTTTAATATCAGCGAGGATGAGATCGACTTCAGCTCCTGCTTGGGTCCGGTAAAAGTAACATTTTAAAGGAGATTGGGAATAGGCCAGATGTTTGACAAATTCAAGGATGACCATGTTTTCAAAGATCGATCCTAAAAAGGGGCTGTTTTCGAGTTGATCATTGGACTCAATACCGAGTAAATGACACAAAAGGCCAGTGTCATAAAAGTAGAGCTTGGGACTTTTGACATAGCGTTTAGAGTGATTACTAAAAAACGGACGGTGAAGGTAGACAATGTAGGTGGATTCTAAAATAGAGAGCCACTCTTTTGCTGTTGAACTCGAGATTCCTACCTCTTTTGCAACTTCTGAAACATTAAGAAGCTGTCCCACCCGCGCTGCCAATAACTTTAAAAAGATTTGAAAGCTTGCAAGATCCATGACAGCTTTAATGTGGCGAACATCTCGCTCTAGATAAGTTCTTACATACCCTTTAAACCATCGCGTCATATGGGTTTTTTCTAGAGAGTAGAGCTCGGGATAAAATCCTTGCCGGAGAGTTTGGATAAGGGTTTCATAATCAAAACAGTTAGCCCCATGCCCTCCCCCTTTAAGCTCGCTCCATGTCAAGGGGTAAAGGTCAAAGAGATCGACCCTTCCTGCTAAACTTTCAGAGACCCCTTTCATCACTTGAAACGTTTGCGATCCAGTTAAAACAAACTGCCCCATCTCTCTTCGCCTCTCATCTACCTTGATTTTAATATACGATAGTAGGTCGGGTGCATACTGAATCTCATCAATGATAAGAGGGGGAGGATGCTTTTCAAAAAAAAGCTTTGGATCTCTTAGAGCCAGGGCGCGCGTATCTAAATCATCTAAGGTCACATAACGCATCCCCTTTAACTCTTCCCTTAAAAGGGTAACCTTACCCGTTTGGCGGGCTCCCGTGATAAGGCAGACAGGAAAATCTTTAACCCCTTCTTGGAGAAGGTTCTGAGCAATGCGGGGGATGTAAAGGTGTTTTTGGTTCATAACCCTCATAATACCGGGGGTTTAAGTTAAAAGCTAGAAATTTTTCGATGCCATCGAAAAATTTCCGCCTTTTCTTGAAAGCGGCTAGGAAAGGCAACGCTTTTAAACTCTCTTATCTTAATAAAAGCTCTGCATAGGATTCACGTTGGATTCGCTTTTCTTGCTCGACTGCCAAGTTGCTAAGAGTGAGGGTTAATTCTTCGGCAAATGCTTTATGTTCTTGGCCCATTTTATTTTCATGTTGACTAGATAGGAAGGTTTGAATTTTGCTTATTTGGCTTGGAGCATTGAAATCTTCGCCGAAGTGTTTTTTTGCACATATTCCAAATTCATAGATTGTGCGCTTCTGGCTTTCTTGGTCGAGTTGTTCTATGCTACTTCTGATTTGAAGAAGAGTATCTCTGGTAGATTTTTCCCAGATTCTATCTTCATCTAAATTAAGGGTAGGGTTCGATTGCATTTCACCTTTTGCGCCCTTTTCATATTCAGGGGCAGCGCGAGCTAACCTTTCTTCAGGTGTAAACGATGGAATCTGATAGGTATAGCCGATGGGGTCTTCTGACCATCGGATAGTTGTTCTGGGGAGTATAGATGATAATACTGGTTCTTCATCCTCTAAGTTGAGGTCTATTTTATCATCAAGCCAATTGGTAAACTCGAGAAGAACTTTAGTTTGATCTAACCGTTTAGTTTCAATAGGTTGTTTCAACCAATTATTAACATCATTGATGTTAGTAATTTCAATCTTTTTGCCTTTTCTTTTGAATGCCTGAGGGTGTTCTTGAGCTAGTTCTTGGAATTTATTGACAACATCTGATTCTTTGTTTTGAGGAACCTTAATAAGAGGATCTCTCTCAGAAAGTGCAATAATCCGAAAGACTGCATTTGTTAAATCAGTTGTCAGTTTTTGGTATGTTTCAAATGACGTATTTGTTGGAAATTGTGTGAACCAGCTGTCAATACCGTTGTTTATAACTTCTTGAGAAACTCCATACTTTTTTCCTAATTGTTTAAATGCACTGATGAATAATGGCTTTAGAGGCTGAAGCTGTTCAGGGGGAGTTTCATCTTCTTTTCCTTTTTTCCTTGTAGGGTTGGGAGGATTCACTATGTTGTACACTTTCCGACTATCCTCAATTCCTTTTACTACATCTTCTGCAGCCTCGATCATAGCGGTAACAATGGTCTCTCGCTTTTCAGGAAGAGAGATTCTTGGATCTGTAGGGTTTTGAAGCCACTCTTTGACCTCAGATAGATGATTAAATTGGAGATTGGTGTGGAATTTTTGGGCTGCACTATTAATTGCGCTAAGAAGGGGGTTTTCAAGATGTGCATATCGATCGAGAAAATTTCTAAAATCTCTATGGTCGTCATTTAGGAAGTATTGGTTGCGAGATTCGTACATGCGGAAGGTTTCTGTTTTATAACCAAAGATAAAGTGCAGGAGGCGATCGAATACCCCAAGCTCAGCATTGGGAAGAACAAAAGTAGCACGCCCAGAAAGAGG
The DNA here is from genome assembly GCA_020440285.1 of Chlamydiia bacterium. Taxonomy (GTDB): domain Bacteria; phylum Chlamydiota; class Chlamydiia; order Chlamydiales; family Simkaniaceae; genus Neptunichlamydia. Next base: position 12,408 of record JAGROK010000022.1, read on the forward strand.
TAGCGCTCCGTTAGATAGGTTTAAAGATTGTACATAGCCAGTTGCCCATTGATTCAGAACTGTATCATAAACGGCTCGTGCTGTTTTATACTCTAGGATGAGAGGAACAAGCTCAGGAAACCGTTTTACAAACATTTGAGAAGAAGAATTAAACTGCTTAACTAGTCCTGGGATATTTTGTTCTGGATATCCTTTTTCTCCGAGCTTCTTTATGACGTTTTCTAGCTTCTCAAAAGCTTCGCATTCGTTTCCTTGTGTAACCTTAGGAAGAGCTTCTAGAATTTCACTTTGTATGCGCGTGGCAACAGGGTCTGTTTGGTCTATGGTATTAGCATTAAAATACTGTGACATCTGCTCAAAGGAACACCGGGAACTTTGATAGTGTGTGATATCATGATTTGTTGAGTTGGGGTAGTACTCTTGCACGAGGCGGCGAAATAGAGCGACTGCGGCACCTTGGTGCTCTACAGGAATATCATGAATAGGACTATTCCAACGGACAGGCGTTGGCTCCGGCACTTTGCTTGATGAAAGTAGATTTGTAATAAAAGACATAGAGTTCTTCCCCCTTATGATGTAATTATAACATAATAATTACAAAAAGTAAATTTTTTAATTCAAAGTATTATGTGGTTGGGGGTAAGGGGGTTAGCCTTTAGCAGAGGAGTACCCGGGCTTCCCGTCGAAGTCGTAAAGATGCTCAGTCTTAATGACATCGAAGCCGTTATTGGTGAGGATCTCGAAGAGTTTGGGGAAATCTTTTTGCTTGGCGCTCCCTGATTTGGGGCGGAGGCGGAGGCGCCACTGGTCGATGCAGAAGGTCTCTTTCATCCCATCGGGGTAGACGCGGGCTCCTCGGTTGGTGATCATCTCCACTTCGTAGGATCCGAAGTCTTGGGAGGTGAGTTTTTTTTCAAGGGTCTCCATCGTTTCGCTTGAGTAGAGGTAGAAGTCGATCCCTACGAGGACCCGTTTGGTTTGGATGGGATTGCGGATAAAGGGCTTGAGCTCTTTTGCTTTCCCTTCGGAGTGGACCCCTTTTAGCTGTGTGGGGGTCTGTCCAAGACGCTTGATGAGCTCATCTGCAAATTCTTGTGTTCCAACCTTTTCTTTGCTCACCCCTTCTTTGAAGATGTCGTAGGTGTGAATGCCATCTTCGAGTGTTTTGAGCCAGCCGTTATGGATCGTGGCGGCGATTTTGGGTTGCCCGATGTGGATGAGCATCATGACGGAGGCTAGGATGAGGGCGGAGGGGTTGGCAACATTTTGCCCGGCGCGGCGAGGGGCTGAGCCGTGGATTGCTTCAAACATAGCGCCGTGATCCCCGATGTTGGCAGAGCCGACAAGGCCGACTGAGCCGGCGATTTGAGCTCCCACGTCGGAGAGGATATCGCCGTAGAGGTTGGGCATAACGATCACATCGAAAACCTCTGGAGTATCAGCTAGCTTGGCAGCTCCAATGTCAACAATCCAATGGTCACTTTCGATGTGGGGGTATTCTTTTGCAACTTCATCGAAGACTTGGTGGAAGAGGCCATCTGAGAGTTTCATGATATTATCTTTTACGAAGCAGGTTACTTTTTTTCGTCCATTTTGAACGGCATATTCGAAGGCGTAGCGGATGATTTTTTCAGAGCCAGGTTGGGAGATCAGTTTGATCGATTCGCACACCTCTGGAGATTGTCGGTATTCGATTCCAGAGTAGAGATCTTCTTCATTTTCGCGGACAATCACAACATCCATGATGGGGTGTTTTGTAGCAACAAAGGGGTGGTAGGAGACGCAGGGGCGAATATTGGCATAGAGGCCCAGGGTGGTTCGAATCGTGACGTTCAAACTTTTAAACCCACCTCCTTGTGGGGTGGTGATTGGCGCTTTTAGAAAGGCTTTGGTGTTTCGAATGGTTTTCCAAGTAGAGTCTTCGATTCCGGTTGGGTGTCCTTTTAAGTAGACCTTTTCCCCAATTTCCACTTCGTGAACCTCGATCTCACTGCCGGCGGCGCTTAAAATTTTAAGCGTTGCTTCCATGATTTCAGGGCCAATGCCATCGCCACGGGCAACAGTGATGGGGACTTTTTTACTCACGAAGAACTCCTTACTTGATTGATTAACTCTACAATTATATGATTTGAGGTTATGATAAAAGATCTATTTGAAGAGTACCAGCGAAATTTGAACTATTTCTTCGATCACGTTGATCACAATAAAGCCGAAGAAATCTTTAATCTTTTCTTTGAGTGCAGTGGGATGCTCATCTTTACAGGAGTTGGGAAGAGTGGGATCATCGCCGAAAAACTTGCGATGACAATGATTTCCACCGGAACAAAAGCCCTTTACCTCCCGCCGATGAATGCGCTTCACGGAGACATTGGCATTGTCACCGAAAAAGATGTTCTCATTTGCATCAGTAAAAGTGGAGAGAGTGAAGAGCTTTTAAACCTTGTCCCTTTTGCACGGAAAAAGGGGGCAAAAACGGTGGCTTGGGTCTCGAGTCCTCGATCAAAATTGTGCGTAGCATGCGACATTGGAATTTCCCTCCCTCTAAGTAAAGAGCTATGTCCTTTCGATCTAGCTCCCACCACTTCAACCTCTATTCAGCTTATTTTTGGAGATGTTCTCTCTGTTGCTCTGATGAAAGCCAAAAAGTTTAGCCTTGATGACTACGCCCTCAATCACCCTGCGGGGGCCCTTGGAAAAAAAATCACCCTTACGGTGGATGATTTAATGTTAAAAGGAGAAGCCCTTCCCCTTTGCCGCCCAAATGATAAGCTTCGCGATGTTCTTGTCACGTTAACCGATAAAAAGTGTGGATGTCTTTTGGTGACCGACGATAACCAAGAGTTGCAAGGGATTTTTACCGATGGCGATTTACGTCGCGCCCTCCAAAAAGATCCTGCAATGATGTTTGAAAAAAAGATGGAAGAGTTAATGACCCCCTCATGCATCGCAATGGAAAAAGGGAAACGAGCGCTCGAGGCTCTTCGTTTTATGCAAAAAGATAAAGAAAAGTGGGTCAACGTTCTCCCCGTGATCGATGGAGGAAAGCTTGCAGGTCTTATCCGCATGCATGACCTTGTCCAAGCAGGTATTACCTAGAAAGTTTTTCTGGTTCATTGCGGAATAATGAACTTTCAGTTATCCAAGAACTTGAGTTTTATAACAGCTTGCGTTACGATCCGTGCGAGGATAGATCTATGGATACAGAAATTTTCACCCTTTCTCATGATTTTCTAATCACTATTTTTTGCATCGGTTACGCAGCGATCATCCTCGAGTTTTTGATTCACGTTAACAAAACGGCGGTAGCCCTTTTTATGGCGGTGGTTTGTTGGCTCATCTACTTTTTAGGAGATCCCCAACCCCTTCACACAAGCCTTGCTTTTTTAAATACCCATTTAAGCGACGTATCGCAGATCCTCTTCTTTCTTTTAGGAGCGATGACAATGGTGGAGCTCATTGATTCCCATAAGGGATTCAACACCTTTATCCATCACCTCCATACGCGCTCGAAGAGAAAGATGCTTTGGATCACCTGTTTTTTAGCGTTTTTCTTATCGTCGGTCCTCGATAATTTAACGACCACGATCTTGATGATTTCAATTTTAAGAAAGTTGATCCCTCATAAGAAGGAGAGATTTATCTTCTCTTGCATGGTCATTGTTGCTGCTAATGCTGGAGGGGCTTGGACCCCAATTGGAGATGTAACAACTACAATGCTGTGGATTGGTGGGCAGATTACGTCGATGAAAGTCATCACCGAACTCTTTTTACCGAGTGTCATCTCGATGCTCTTTCCCCTTTTGGTGTACACCTTTACAGTCAAGGGAGAGTTTCCAAAATCAGAAATCGATTTTCGTGATGAACCTTTAGAGCCAGGGGCTCACCTTATCTTTTACTTAGGGATTATCCTCTTCCTCTTTGTCCCTGTTTTTAAAGCGTTGACCGGCTTGCCCCCTTTTATGGGGATGTTAATCTCTCTTGCAATCATGTGGCTTGTTACCGATATCATGCACCACCGCTATGAGCAACGTTATCACCTTCGCGTTCCACATATTCTGACAAAGATCGATGTCTCAAGTATCCTCTTTTTCTTAGGAATTCTTCTCAGCGTTAACGCCCTTGAATCAACCGGGATCCTTGATGGAGCAGCGCAGTGGCTCAATAGTCACATGAAAAATGAAGCGCTGATTGCCTCAACAATCGGTGTTGTCTCTGCGGTGATCGATAACGTTCCCCTTGTTGCCGCGACCATGGGGATGTACGATCTACAATCAACTCCTACCGACTCTCCTCTATGGCTTATGATTGCCTATGCGGCAGGAACGGGGGGGAGCATCCTTGTCATGGGGTCTTCAGCAGGGGTAGCCCTTATGGGGCTCGAAAAAGTGGACTTTTTCTCCTATCTCAAGAAAATTTCCCTTCCTGTTTTCATAGGGTACGCCCTAGGAATGCTCTGTTACGTCTTTATTTTTTAATTCAGGAGTGGTACCCCTTCCGGTGGAAATAGGGTGAAGTTTCAATGGAATCTCAAAATATTCTTATATATGGCGGATGTGGGGCCCTTTATTGGCTCTTAGCCTCTCAAATAGAAGGGCTATCCCGCAAGACTATGCAGATTCAGTTGTCCACTTTTGGGGTGGCAGCGATTGTTAGAGAGTCTATTAATACTAATTGAAATAAATAAAATTACAACCTTGCCCATGATCTTGAGGTTAGTGAGCTGACTTGTTCTCGTTCATCAGTAAATTCATTCCACGCATCTGAGCA
>JAGROK010000092.1 GCA_020440285.1 Chlamydiia bacterium
GATCGATAAGACTTTCAATGAGCTGCCACTGCTTGTCTGATAAACACTGAAATCCAGCCATATTACCTCCCTAGGTGTTAAGAAGGGTAGAGTATAGCATTCAAAACTTTACTTGGATAGATTCATTAAAACCTTCAGGCTTTATCGCTTCTATAATATGTCCAACGAGTTTATTATATGGGTTTTTCGTATTACAAAGATCATTGCGAATTGGTTCAGAGAGCTTTTTATAAGTTTTAACCTTTTCAGAAAGATTTTTTAAAGTAGTATCTCCCTGTTTGAGGGTTGAGAAATCCTTCTCCAATACACTCTGCACCGATGGTTTTGTGTCAGCGAGTATCACACGAGCAACAAATGCAATCGTACCCAAAGTGAAGAAATGAAGGGCAAATTTTGCAACCTTCGTATACCACGCATTTTCTTCATTAAAGCTTACATGCCACCAAGCGTTCTGGTAATGCTTGGTAATGGCATTGTTAACGTCAACTCTTGCGCCGAACAAACTAGCAAGTGGGTCCTGTTTTAGAACCTCTGGTTTTTGATAAAGATTCTCAATAAAATCCGCACCTCTATTCACTGCACGAGTAAAGTCTACTGTTGTTGCCATAATATCACCTCTATCAAAACTATTTAGATACATTATAACATAAATTAATAGTGTTTTTTATATTATTAATTATAAAACACTTGCAAATTTCGAAATAATTAACTATATTTTATGTGATTAAAAGTTAGGTGGTTATAGTAACCACCAGGTGCCGAGGGAGAGGTAGATGAGGGTGGTCAAGACGTCGGCAAACATGAGGACGACGGGGCCGGCGGCCACGCGGGGGTCCCATTTCCGGGCGTGGAGGATGAGGGGGATGGCTGAGCCGATGGTGGCGGTGATATAGACGGAGCACATGATCCCAAACATGATGGTGAGGCCAGGGCCGATTCCGTCTCCCCAGAGGAGGGAGGCGAGGCCGACGATCACGCCGGAGGAGATGGCGAGAAGGGCGACGACTTGCCACTCGCGGATGAGGCTCCCAAGGGTATAGCTCCACCGGCGGTGCCCTTTGAGGAGTTGCATGCTTTGGGTCATGGACTGCATGGAGATGGATTCGGAGAGGGTGAGGACGAGGGGGATAAACATGGCGAGGAGGAGGACTTTGGCAAGGACGAGCTCAAAAACTCTTGAGATAATGGCGCAAGCAAATCCTCCGAACATATTGCAAAAGATCCAGGGCATGCGGGAGCGATATCCTTGGAGGGGGGTGGGGCGTTTCCCCTCTTCGACATACATCCCGATCATTTGGAAGATGTCAGAGCGGCGGCGGGCGGTGGCGACATCGACTTTTTCTTCGAGGTAGAGGCCCACATCGATCACGCCGAGGAGGTGATTGTGATCGTCAACGACGGGAAGGGCGAGGAGGTGGTGGGTTTCGAGAAACTCCATGGCTTCTTGAAGGGTTTGATCTCCTCTTAATGAGATGAGATGGGTCCCCATGATTTCTCGAATGGGAACTTCTGGCGGCGTGAGGAGGAGGCGACGTGTGGGAACAACGCCAATGAGTTTCCGCTCTTCGTCAACAACGTAGATGTAGATGATTTCATCGGTGATGTGTTTATCGCGAAGATAACGAAGAGCCTCTTCAACGGTATGTTCAACGTGAATGGTTGTGCGCACCGGGATGATAAATTGACGAAGGGGTCTACTCAGATCTTTTTCTGTCATGGCCACAGATTATCCCTTTCGGGATAAAAGTCAATAGAGTAGAATGCACTTTTATGGCGAAGGATACATCGTGGAAACAGGTTGGAAAATGGTATGATGAGATTGTCTCGAAAGAGGGGCACACTTATCATCGTGAAGTGGTTTTTCCTCGCCTTAGGGAGTGGCTCTCATTTGATCAAGGGGATGCGGTTTTAGATTTGGGGTGTGGGCAAGGGGTTTTGGCTCGCGAGCTCCCTCAAGAGGTCTCTTATTTAGGGATTGATTTGGCAAAGCCTCTGATTGAAAAAGCAAAGATCCGCTCGTCTCATCTATTTCAGGTGGGAGATGTGACAGGATCTCTGAGCCTTTCGAGGAAAGATTTCAGTCACGTTTTTTTTATTTTATCTCTTCAAAATATGAAAAGAGGAGATAAGGCGGTGAAAAATGGGGCGGATCATCTTCGAAAGGGGGGAAAGATGATCGTTATTTTGAATCATCCTTGTTACCGCATTCCTCGACAATCTAGTTGGGGGATCGATGAAAACAAAAAGCTTCAGTATCGACGGATCGATCGTTATTTATCCCCTCTTGAAGTACCGATCCAGATGCATCCGAGTCAAAAAAAGGACTCAGCGGTGACCTACTCTTATCATCACCCTATTTCTACTTATGTTCAATGGATGGTAAGTGAAGGGCTTGTGATAACCCGTTTGGAGGAGTGGCACTCCTTAAAATTGTCTACAGGAGGAAAAGCAAAAATGGAGAATCGATCTCGAAAAGAATTTCCCCTTTTTCTTGCTCTTGAAGCAACTCTTCCGTTAGACTGATGGTGTCCGTTTAACCATCAAGCTTGCATTATGTGTGGAATCCTTGCTTATCTTAGATCAAAAGAGAATAAAAAGAGCTCTTTAACGACCTGTATTGAAGGGCTCAAACTTTTAGAGTATCGGGGATACGATTCTTCGGGAATTGCTGGGATCATCGACGGAAAAATTCACTCCTTTAAGAGGGCGGGAAAAATCCGAGCGCTTGAGGAGGCTATCGCCAACCATCCAATGGATCTTTGTACCGCGATTGCCCATACTCGTTGGGCAACCCATGGGATCCCTAATGAACAAAATGCTCATCCCCACCTCGATCAAGGAGAGACTCTTGCTTTAGTCCACAATGGAATCATCGAAAACCACCACGTCATTCGAAAAAACCTGATTGAAAAAGGGGTAAGCTTTAGCTCGGAAACTGACTCAGAAGTGATCGCAGCTCTTATTTCCCACTACTACCAGGGAAATATTCGGTTAGCGGTGCAAAAAGCGATGAAAGAGCTTCAAGGCTCTTTCGCAATCGCTTTGATTCACCGTGACCATCCTAATATGATGATTGGAGCTACAAGAGAAAGTCCCCTCGTTGTGGGAATGGATCCTGAAAATGGAGAGGCTTACCTCTCTTCTGATGCTAACTCTTTCAATGGAAAAGTTCTTGATATCCTCTATTTAAAGGATGATGAAATTGTTGTTTTAAAGCAAAATAGCTTTGCCCTTTATAATTCCCAAGGAAAAAGGATCCACAAAGAGTTAAAGAGAGTGGAGTTTCAAGGAGAAACCATCTCAAAAAGTGGATATGACCACTTTATGCTTAAGGAGATCTTTGAGCAGCCCCAAACAATTCAGCAAGCGATGCTGAATCGATTTCGAGAAGAGTTTGGAACGGCAGAGTTTGAAGAGCTTTCCCTTTCTCCTCAACACCTCCAGTCGGTTCATCGGATATTGATTTTGGCATGTGGCACCTCATGGCATGCAGGGTCGATTGCAGCTTCGATGTTTGAACAACTTGCTCGTATCCCAACAGAGACTGAAATCGCTTCGGAGTTTCGCTATACCAATCCGATCATTGCTGAAGACACGCTGGTCATTGCAATTAGTCAATCGGGGGAAACCGCTGACACCATTGCAGCGATTCGAGAAGCAAAGGCAAAAGGGGCGAAGGTGATCTCTTTTTGCAATGTCGACCACTCTACCCTTGTAAGAGAGTCTGACTCGACGCTATTTTTAAGGGCGGGTCCTGAAGTGAGTGTTTGCTCAACAAAGGCATTTACGAGCCAATTAACAGTTCTTGCCCTCTTTGCCTTATATATGGCTCGCCTCCGCCACTTAAGTAAAGAAGAGGGACAGCAGTTCATCAAGGAGCTTAAACACCTTCCCACAAAAATCACCCAGGTCCTTGCTCAAGGATCGCAGATCGAACACTATGCAGAGAAATATGCCTCATTTGAACATTTTTTCTTTATGGGGCGGCGCTATATGTATCCAACAAGTTTGGAAGCGGCCCTAAAACTAAAAGAGATTAGCTACCTCAATGCAAACGGGTATCCTGCAGGAGAAATGAAGCATGGCCCGATCGCCCTTGTTAACCCCGAGCTCGCTGTTATCGGTCTCTGCGGAAATATGCAGACGTTTGATAAAATGATGAGCAATCTCATGGAGGTTAAAGCAAGAGGAGGAGCGATTTTAGTCTTTGCTCCCAAAGGAAAAGAGGAGGTTCTTACAATTACAGACGATGTCCTCTTTCTTCCAAAAACAATCGATCCTCTCGCTTCTATCCTCTATTCAGTCGCAGGACAACTTTTTGCCTACTACATTGCGAAGCTTCGAGGGACCGATATCGATCAACCGAGAAACTTGGCGAAGTCGGTCACCGTCGAGTAGAACCTTTCCTAAGTTCTTTAAAGATAGTCGTTTAGCATAAAACCTTGCAAATTTGCATTCAAAATGCAAAAATACAAGGTATGACAAAGTATATCAAAAGATCTATAGAGACTACATTAGAGATGGCTGCAAGACAATTTCCTGCAGTTGTCTTAACAGGGCCTCGTCAAGCAGGAAAAACAACTTTATTAAAGCATCTGTTTGGAGGTCAGTACAAATATATCTCCCTCGAGCCCCCCGATGTTCGAGCCTCAGCAACAACTGATCCAAGAGGGTTTTTAAATCTTTATTCCCCCCCCGTTATTTTTGATGAGATCCAGTATGCTCCTGAGCTTTTGTTTTATATTAAGGAAAAAATTGATGAAGACAGAAGCCGTTATGGACAATACATTTTAACAGGTTCGCAGAATATCCTTCTCTTGCAACATGTCACAGAAACTCTTGCAGGAAGAGCTGCTATGCTCCGCCTTCTTCCTCTTTCATATTTAGAAATCTCTAATGCCCCTGATTACCCTTTTGTTTGGGAAAATAAGCATCCTTCTCTTCCTATTTCCATTGAAGATTTTTGGAAGATGACCCTTCGAGGGGGTTACCCTGAACTTACAGAAGATCAAAGCAAACCTACAACTCTTTGGCATGGGAGCTACATACAAACCTATTTAGAACGTGATGTGAGAAGCATTCGACAAATTGGAGACCTTTCTCAGTTTCAAATCTTTTTAAAATCTGTTGCAGCAAGGAGCGGTCAAATCTTCCATATTTCCGATGTGGCAAAAGAGATTGGAGTTGCAGTCAATACAATCAAAGCATGGTTGTCTATTTTGGAAGCAACATATCAGATCTTGATTCTCCGCCCTTTTTTCAGCAATTCTAACAAAAGACTTATTAAATCTCCTAAAATCTACCTAACCGATGTAGGGACCCTTTGTTACTTGATGGGTCTTAAAGATATCGATCATCTTATCGCAGGACCTATGGCGGGAGCCATCGCAGAAACCTTCATCGTGACAGAGATTTATAAAAGAATCTCTAACCAAGGTGTAGAGCCTCAAATCTACTTTTGGAGAACCTCAACAGGAACAGAGGTTGATTTGCTCGTTGAAAATCAAGGAAAGAGAATTCCTATTGAAATCAAATCAACGTCCACTCCAAAGCCTCCTATGGCCCTTGAGATTACAACCTTCCAAGAGGACCAAAAAATGAATGCCTCTCACGGCTACGTTATCCATCTAGGCGATATCACCCTTCCCTTGGCTCCTAACGTGACAGCTCTTCCTTTCTCATCACTTTAGGCAACACACCTCTTAAGGAGGGGTGCATGGAGAACCGAAGGTAACAGTTCCCGATTCAGTGAACCCCGTTGATGCGAAGTTTAAGGTATTATACTGCGCCTGAGTTTGTTTCACATTGATGGGACCAACTACTCCATCCAAGGTAAAGGTTGGCGCTCCATTTCCTGAAATCGAGGTGCAAATCGCCCCTGGGGTGATGGATTGAACAGTGATTCCTTGTGTTGAAGCAGTCGTGATAATATTATCTCTGATTTCTGCAAAGACTGGGTCAGGAGAACCAAAAGCTTGAATAACAATTCCAGGATTTATTCCAGCCATTGTGACATGGTTATTAAAAATATAGACTTGCCTTGGATCTATACCAGCCGGTGTTGTTTGATAAGAAATTCCCACGGAAGCACCTGGGTTCGTGTTAACAAACTGATTATTTGCAATGACATGGTAACCATCGAGGCCATGCACGTTAAACTGCGTATTTGAGTTGGTTGTATTATGTGAAATTGTCACCCTTCCCTGATAGATTTCTGTCCCAATATCGAAACCTGTTCCAGGGTTAATTGTTTTTGTTATGGTGTTGTAAGCAATGAGCCCTATCGCATCAGGGTCATCCATCCGAATTAAAATGGCTGAGCCTGGGGCTTCTGTAATGGTATTGTGAACAACAACTGCTGAGCCTGGATTTGTAGAGTTATCAAGAGAAATTCCATTTAGACCCGGACGATTAATCTCATTGTAGGCAATATTGACATTCCCAGAATGATTGGGAATCTCTATTCCATTGAATCCAGCGTCATTAATAGTATTATACTCAATTGTCACATTGCTAATATTATTTCCAAAAATTCCATGTTGACCTGCCCCTGTTCCTTGAATCGTAAATCCTCTCACTACTGTTTGAGAGGCCAGTGTAATAGCAGGTCCAGCAGGATTGGTTAAGACGGGATTACCCGCCGTAAAAGGTGGAATGGTTACCCCTTCAACCGTTAGAGGGGTGGCCGATCCTTGGAGAGTCTGACCCAAACTCATGGTAATATTACCTACGTAAGGGGCTCCTCCTTGAAAGGCGTAGATAATGACAGGCTGAGCTGGGACGGAGGCAAAAGAACAGAAAGGAGATTCAAAGGTTCCGAGTCCAGGGCAAGCTGCCAAATTATTTACAAAGACGATGTTAATGAGATTTCCACTTCCATCTCTTAGAGGATAGACGTCAGACTTTTTCCTCACCGGAATGATTTCATTGCGCATGACTGGACGAAGGGTGCGGGTATAAAAGGGTCGTTTCCCATACCCTTTTTTTCCACTTCGACATGCAGAAAATTTCCACAAAGGGATATTGATCGATGCAACACCTTGATAAGTGGTATCAAAGATGTGGTCGTGGTTCATTTCAAATTCAAGGGTAACATATTGGGTAACATTCGCTAGTACTCGAAGTTTTCCTCCCCAAGCACTTGGATATTTATTCCCCGATACTGCCCTTCCAAAAAGATAGTAAGGACCGACACCCACATAAAAATCAGTATTGATCACAGGGATGATTGGGGTTGGAATTCCTAATTCACCATTGATCGAGGGAAATGCGTAGTAGGTGGTCCTTCTGACATCGATCTGATTCCCAGTAAAAGCTTCAAACTTGAGGGGCTCTGAGTGCTTGGTTCCTCCCACGGGAACATATCCATTTAAACGAAAATCTACGTAAGGGCTGAGAATCTCCACTCCTCCTGCCACTTGGTGGGTACTAAGCTTTCGTGAGTCTCTAAAATCGTAATAGGCATTGAGACCCAAGGAAACTTGATCATCGGCCATTAAATAACGAAATCCTGATCCCACATTTGTTGCAAAGCGCCCTTCATTCATCAGATGAAACCGCGCATCAACAAAAGGAATCACGTGCATATACTGGCTGTTAACAAAGAAAAGCTCAGCGCTGCTATATCCTTTGTGCCCCACTCCCCGACCAAAGTGGTGAGAAAGGGTAAGCTGGGCAGGAGCAAGACACACCTTTTCGTCTTCCTCTTGCCCATACAAAGCAGCAAGGATAAAAATGGCAAAAAAAGCAATCCGTTTCATGAACCTATCCAGTATTAAGAACCCATCCGAGTAAAATTTTTCGCCGAGTTTTTGGATTATTTTGGCTGATTTTTGATCCAATTTGTGAGGGCAATATCGACAAGAGTATATAGCCCTCACAAATTGGATCAAAAATCAGCTCAAAAGAACCGAAAAATCGGCTGAAACTTTTTATTAGGATGGGTTCAAAGGGTTTATTTGATTTCTTAAATTTTTGAGCAGATTTTTTCTTTTCACTTTGATCACATTGTCCA
>JAGROK010000093.1 GCA_020440285.1 Chlamydiia bacterium
GTGCTGTAACTGAGGCTGTTAAGTCATTACAAAACATCCCCAGAATTTTTCTAATTTTGTATCTGCTTAACCTATTGAATTTCATAGCAAAACAACATATTCCTGTTTGTTTTGCTAGTCAAGAGCCAAGCTTATTGTGCGCAAAATCAGGGTTGAAAAAATAGGTGAAAGTTCCTGCTACCAGTGCCATAATTGTTGGATACCATACCACGTTGTAAATCCAGTTTAGCCAAATGACACATAGACTCGCTTTTTTTCCAAACGCTTCCCTTACCCAAACGTAAATCCCCCCAGTATTCGGCCATCCCGTTCCCAATTCAGCTGCAATCAAACCGCTCGGAATAAAAAAGAAGATTGCTGCAAACAAATAGAAAAAAACTAGAGAAAAACCAAGTTCAGCAGAAAATGGCAATGTTCGAATACTGTCAACCGCAATCACATTAATCATTACGATCTGAAATGTTTTTAGAACCCTTTTGACAGCCATCCAATCTCCATCGGTTTTATAGTGTTTTCAGTTTAAAATTTTATTAGGATAGGTTCATATACCGGCCATGTCGGTATACCACCTTTTACTCCGGAATGCGACCTATTTATGCAGCCCTAAAGGGAAAAATAGGTCACACTCTGGGGTTTTATCATTATGGGATTTTAATTGGAAAGGGATAATGGTTGACACGTTCCATGGACGATCGATCCTAATTCCGTTACACTCCCACTATTGTTTTGAATATCTGCGACAAAGTCTCCTCCAACAGTGTTGTCTAACCAAAATCCTGGAGTTGTATCGCTTGTATTATCAGTTAGCGTCAAGCAAATGCGAGCGGGAATGGTCTTAATCTTTATCCCAACTGCCGGAACAGCGAGATCAATTGTCTCTTGCCACAAATTATTCTTGATGTTGACAACAACGTTAGCCCCTTCGTTTACCCCTAAAGTGAGTTGCCCAAAGTTATTAGGGCCAACGATCCAGGCGCTACATTTTGTAAAAGTATTATTGTTGATATTAACAGTGCCTGTTCCTATAAAACCATACCCACCAATTGACCTAAACAAAGGGTTACCCACATTAATAAAGTGGTTATCATTAATATCTAAAAGGTTAAAGTCTCCAAGTCCTGGATTTCCTATATTTGGAGTCCGGCCCAAAGTAATTCCTGTTGAAGATTGACCACTAGGGACCATTGCCGTTCCATCAAATGTATTGCGATTAATGATATAATTGACAAAGGGGTTGGAACCTTCAATATAGATTCCACTTGGTCCATCACTGCCATATGGAAGAAATGTGAAATAGTTATCAATAACTCTAATATCGCCTGAGCAATTTCGGATGAGAACACCTAATTGCGCATCAGGATAGGGTGGGTCATCAGAAGATCCGCTGATGAGGTTATCATGAATATAACTATTATGAATACTGTCACAAAGGATACCAGTAATATCGTGCGATGTTAAATCGAGTCCTGCAATTTCATTGTTATTTGCACATTTTACTACCTGAGTAAGACTAAAAGGAGGGTTATAGGGCTTATCAACTTTGGGAAGTGTATCGGCCAAAGGGGGAATGGTGATAGGACCTAATGTCGTATCGATTGAATGAGCGATTCCTGCGCCGAGGAGCTTTTGATAATCTTTGAGGTCAATTCCTCCATTCATCCCTCTTGATGTGCCGTCCCCTGGGAAGACGTAGACTACGTGGTATTGGGAGGAAGCGGCTTCAGCTTGCAAAAGTTGTGGGAATGGGGAGTCGAAGGTTCCATCGGAAGAACTTGTATTATTCACAAACCAAAAGACCCATGGCTCTCCTGTCAAAGGATTGATCGCTTTTGAATGGACATCTCTTTTGTCGATGGGAATTATTTCTCTACGACCCACTGGCTCTGCAGCCCTTTTTCTCAGGCCTTTCGTTTGTAAGCACGAAAAGTGTTTCTCTTTATTTATCGAACGTCTCGAGCCAAAAGAAAAGTTAAAACTGAGCTGCCCCTGGCCAATCCATTTGAAGATTCTATCGTAAGAGGTGCTCGCTTCAAACGTTACATGTTTATATATTTCTACAGACGCGCGAAATTTTCCGCCCCAGGCAGCGTTCCCTTTGCCTATGATATAGTAGGGACCAGCAGCAAAATAGAGAGGGAAGTTTGAAAATGTTTGAATGTGCGCGCCGGTTTCAAAATCTGCTCCCTTCATTGAAGCATGAATTTTTCGCGAAATGATCAGGTTATGGTTTTTAAATCCCTTAAAACGTGGGGAAGAATAATAATACCTATTTCCCACCGGAAGATACCCATTTAAGCGAAAATCCCATATCTGACCTAAAGATTCAAACCCTAGTGCGATCTGGTGATAGCTATGATAAGAAGTGTTTCGAAAATCGTAATAGGTATTCCCACCCCAAATGCGTGAACCGAGCAAGTAGCGAATGCCAACCCCCATGTTTGTTGCCATATAGCCATTGTTAAACACGTGGCCTCTAAGATCGACAAAAGGAAACCAAGCATCACTTCTGGGTGCTAAGTTAGAAAGAAAAACCTCTAGTGTCGTATAGCCATGGTCATACCCTATTCCTTTTCCTTCTATGTGCCTACCTGTAACTCGTGTGGGATAGCTGCTATAGCCACAGGGATCTTCTTCACTCGTAGATAAAGCGAAGCTATTTAAGAATAAACCACAAAAAAGAAGTAAAAACCACCTGTTCCTCATTATTCGTTATTATAAAAACTAGCCTCTTTTTTTCCAGAAAAAACAAGCTCAGCAGAAAATGGCAATGTTCAAATACTGTCAACCTCAATCACACCATCTCAAAAAACATTGATTTATTTTCCTCTTTAGTTTAGAAAGTCTACATCACGCTACAACTTTGATTGAGGATTCATGAAATATCATCGTTTACTTTTCTCTTTTGGACTTCTCCCCATCTTGCTCATTGCAAACCCTAAAGAGCCTCATGTTGCGCATGGAAAAGCAACGTTTGCTTATCCGACAAAGACAATGATGAAGATTCGTGTGGAAGATCAAACGATCATCAATTGGAATGATTTTTCCATTGCCTCTCAAGAGTGCACTCAATTTATTCAGCCCAGCTCTTCTTCCGCAGTTTTAAACCGGGTCACTTCTCAAAATGTCAGTCATCTCATGGGCACTCTCCAAGGAACTGGGAACGTTTTTCTGATTAATCCAAATGGGATTTTAATTGGAAAGGGGGCCATGATTGACACGAATGCCTTTGTAGCTTCTACTCTCGACATCTTAGACAGTGAGTTTTTACATGGGAAAGACCTTCGATTTCGAGGCCCTTCCGAAGAGAAAGTGGTCAACTTAGGGACAATCCATTCAAGGGGAGGTGATATCGCCTTGATTGGAAGGTATGTGGAAAACCATGGGCTTCTTCAGTCTCCTAAAGGGATGGTCGCCCTTGCTGCTGGAAAGGAGGTCCTCCTCAAACCGAGTGGGGATGAGCGGATCTTTATTTCTCCTCTCAGTGAAGAGGGAAAGAAAAGTGGAATAGGAATTCAAAATCAAGGAACTATTGAGGCGCTGAAGGTTCGTCTCCTTGCAGATGGTAACCCCTATAAGGTCGCAATCAACCACGAGGGAAAAATCGATGCGACGCTCACAGAAAAGCGGCATGGGGAAGTCTATCTCGTTGCCGAAAAAGGAGCTGTAGAGGTAAACGGGGAGATCTCAACTTATAAGGGAGAGGTGCGGGTTCTCGGTGAAACGGTTGTTTTACATGAAAAAGCTCTCATCAATGCCTCTTCTCACACCGGTGGTGGGCAGGTATTTGTAGGGGGCTCTTTTCAAGGAAAAGATCCAGCGCTGATCAATTCTCAACTCACTTACCTCCACCCAGGATCAACGATTAAGGTGAACTCTGAAACAAGGGGAAATGGAGGGCTCGCCGTTGTTTGGTCTGATGGGGCGACTCACTTTCATGGATTAATTGAAGCGGGAGGGGGCTCCGAGGGAGGAGATGGAGGGCTTGTAGAGGTTTCGGGAAAACGTTTTCTCGATATCGCGGGAGGAGTGACAAAGCGACCAGCTCCAGCAGGAACTCCGGGAAAACTTTTACTCGATCCAAGCGATGTGAAAATTACTGGCGCTGCAACAAGTGGGATTATTTTTAGCCCCCCAATGACTTATACCCCAACAGTCCTTTCAAGCAATCTCCTTGTCACCGATTTAATCACACAACTTTTAATGGGACCTGTTGAAGTGACAACCAATTCAGGATTTGGAGGAAATGGAGATATCACCATCGCCTCTGACATGACAAGTGCAAATGGCTATGCTACATCGAACGAACTCATCTTTACAAGTGATCGAGATCTCATTGTTCAGGCAAGTGTCCAAAACAGTGGAAATGGGAATATCACCTGCAATGTGGGACGAGACCTTAGAATGGATGGAGAAGCTACGGTTAGCAAATTAGGGACTCAACTTGGCAATGTCACGATAAAAACAGGGCGCCACCTCCTTTTAGCTGGAGGAGCTGGAGGTCAAGCTCAGATTGGTTTTGACAACCCTACGATGAATAGCAACATCAATCTCACTGTAGGTGGAGATTTAGTGGTTCAAGCCACGACCCGATTTGCACTGATTGGGCATACCAACACCAGCGGACTCGCCCCTGTTTCCTTTAATGGGAATATCACCATCAACTCTGTTGGAGGCAATCTCTTGATGAGCGCAGCTAAAACAGACTTGCAGTTTTCGCAGATTGGGATTGCTTCTGATCAGAGCAACAGCGCTGGGAGTGGCCCTGTTACAATCAGTGGAAATGTAGACATTCGCAATGTTGCTGGAACAGTAAAGATGATGGGTGGAATAGGGGGAACTGGAACCTACACCTTAATCGGTCATGGAGGGCGAGGGCGAAGCTTTACCGATACTTACTCTGGAGATATTTCTCTCCAATCTGTTGGAGATATTTCAATCGTTGGAGGGCAGGATACCAAAGCGGAGAAGTTTTGCGGCGTTGGCTTTGCCCAAGAGTTTGCAACGTCTTCCACCCATAACATTACCTCTAACCTTATCTCTGTAAAATCTAGTGGTAATATCTTTATCAATGCAGGACAGGGACTTAATCACGGATTCATTGGAGCCTTTACAGGAGAGCAAACAGGAATAGCTAATTGCAGTATTGGCTCTGTGCAGGTTCGAGCAAATAACAACCTAACCCTTCTTGGAAGTTCTAGCGCAGGAGTTTTTGCAGATGCAGCGATAGGAATAACGGGAAATAATGGGCCAGCGCTTTGCAATATCGATGTCAGTGTTGGAAATGCCCTTTTCATTAAAGGGGGAAGTCCTTCAAGTGGAGCTTCAAATGCTTTCATCGGAAATGGAGTGGGCGCTAGTCCCCAATCGGGATCGATAAACATTATAGTTGAGCGCTCAAGTCTCAATCTAATAGGGGGCCTTCCAACAGGAACTGGAATGGCCCAAGCCTTTATCCGCTCGAGTGGAGACTTAAGGATTAATGTGGCCCAAGGAGACTTAAACATCACCTCTAGAGATCCTGCTTTCATCAGTGCAAATGGCATTAGCACTGTTTTTGCCGGAGGGAGTATTAATGTTATGGGAAATAGGGAAGGAGCCCCTGCTTTCATTACAAATAGTGCCCCTCTACAAGTTCGAGCAGGTCATGATGTCAACTTTATGAACAACTCACTAATTCAAAATAGCAGTGGGATTCTTACCATCATTGCGGGCAATAACATTAACATGAGCGCCCAGTCATTCATCAGAAATGCAACAGGAAACCCTATCCACATCGTTTGTGACCACCCCCATTCTTCTCACTTAGGAATAGGAGGAGGAGCTTTTCATATGCCGCAAGGAGCTCAAATCATTGGAGGAGGCCCCATTCGGATCTATACAGCGCTCCAAAACTTAAACACCATCGAGGGACTTATTGGAGGCGCTTCTTTTATTCCTGGACCTCTTTATGCTGACCGCTCTCCCGAAAAATGGCTCACCTACTTTTCAAGTAGCTTCTTCCATTCAAACTCCCCCTTTACCATCTTCTATAAAGATGGGGTCCTTTCTTCTCCGAACATTGAGCGAAGTCAAGTGGTGATGAGTGAAATGCTCACTAGCCTTCACCCTTACGACGAATACCTCGGATGGACTTTAGAGTTTCAAGCCTCCTATGCCTCAAAGGGATATGAAAAAGGAGTCTCGAGCTTTCAAGTGATTCCAGAGCAACCTTACTTTCTTCGGATGAAGAAGAACTTTGATCATAGTCCTCGCATTCACCACCTTATTATCTTTCCAAAACCACTTGAAGTAGGTCATTTATGAGTTTTCGCCTAACTGTTTTCGCTATTCTTTTCTCAACAACTCTTTTTGGTGTTGACTTTGACCGCGTTCAACCAAAAAAACCATCTGAATATGAAGGAGAAGGAGGAACGATTTATGAACCTCTCAAAGAAAGGTCTCAAATCGAAGAGGAAAAGAGTGTGATTCTTCCCGATTTAAAGGGGCTTGTTTTAACTTCCTCTCCCACTCACCTGTCAAAAGAAGAAGCGCTTCGGGGAGTTGGTGGAGTGGAGACCTACAACGTAAAAGTTCCTGGATCGCTTCAGAATTTTCACTCAACAATGGCAAAAAAGTTCTTTGGGCGCCCTTTAACAAAGGGAGGACTTTTTGAGTTAAAACAAGAGATCCTTTTCTACTATAGACGTTGGGGACGTCCTGTTGTCACAGTTGAAATCCCCGAGCAAAAGATCACGGAAGGGATTCTTCAAATTGTGATCATCGAAGGAAAACTTGGAAAAGTCACAGCAGAAGGAAACAAATACTTCAAAAGCTCCACGCTGGAAAGCTACATCCGGCTGAAAAAAGGAGAGGCGATTGATTCGAATACGCTGATTACAGACCTTGACTGGATCAATCGCAACCCCTTTAGACAAGTTGATGTCATCTACGCGCCGGGAGAGATTGCAGGAACAACCGACATCCGCTTGCTTACTTTAGATCGCCGTCCCTATCGCTTTTTTGCTGGCGTTGACAATACTGGCTTCGATGAGACGGAAAATACCCGCCTCTTTGTGGGTGCCAATTGGGGAAATGTATTTGGAACCGACCAGATTTTATCGTTGCAACTCACCTCTGCTCCCCATATCGACCGGTACTGGGCGATCACGGGTCACTACACGATCCCCCTTCCCTGGAGAGACCTTTGGGTTTTTTATGGAGGATACTCCCACGTTCATGCCAATATGAATACAAAGCAGATGGATAGCTCAGGTTATGCTGCGCAGGCAAGTACTCGGTATAACTTCATCCTCCCTAATGCGCCGGGATACCTTCAAGACCTCACACTCGGATTTGACTATAAGCGAACCGATAATAATCTAGAATTTGGAGGCGTTGGGATCTTCCGAAATAGTGTCAATCTCACTCAATTTGTTTTGGGCTATAACAGCGGATATGACACCGATTTCTTCAAGATTTCGATGACTCTAGAGATTTTTTACTCTCCTGGAGATTGGCTTCCTGAGCAGAGCAACTCTGATTACCAAAAGATCCGCCCAAAAGCAAAAAGTGATTATATTTATGGACGCTTAGCCCTTGCTCCTCTTATTCGCCTTCCCAAAGACTTTTCCTTTTTGCTCACCTTGCGTGCCCAAGGGGCCAACCAAAACCTCCTTGCAAGTGAACAATTTGGCCTTGGCGGTTATAATACCGTCCGAGGCTATAAGGAGCGAGAAGTCAATGTAGATAATGCCTTTTTAGCCTCTGCAGAGCTCCGCTCCCCTTCCATGAGAGCCTTTGGAAAACATCTTTTCCAAGATATGGTCCAGTTTCTCCTTTTCCTCGACTACGCCATTGGAGGGGATGTCCACCCCCTTCCAGAAAATTCAATCACCCAGTACCTCCTCGGATTTGGACCAGGGATTAGATATGAACTAAGCCCCTATCTTAACTTTCGAGGTGATTTAGGTTTCCAGATCAAAAAGCTTGATAGCCGGGGCTTTCGTTTCCACTTCGCCCTCGTTGCTAGCTATTAGAGGTCGACCCTAAAAAACATAATCAACCTCTTTCCTCTAGATAGTTTTTTTTAAATATCTTAGAATTCTTCCGTAAACATGTTTAAGCGGAGCTTTGTTCATGAAGTATTTTGCAAAATTCATCGCCCTATTACTTCTCACACTCCTTTCCTGCCAAGGGATATCAAATGAAACTGTCCAAAATAAGATCATATGGAAAAATTTTCCAATGGGCAAGAATTTTGTTATGGTCAGTGATGAATATCAGATTTGGATGTTGCACGGTCTAGAACCTAATAAACAAACTTGGGGAGAATGGATCAGAGGAGAAGAAATTCCTCAAATAGAGGACCGTTACATTTTTAAAAAGGATCAATGGGAGCCAGGAGTGGAGATTTCTATTATTTATTCACCCTGGGATGAATGTGATTGGAAAGA
>JAGROK010000094.1 GCA_020440285.1 Chlamydiia bacterium
GAAAGCGCAAGGTCTCGAAGTAGAGCGAAAAACCGAGCTTAACAATCTCGAACTGAAAACAGACCACATTGAAGTGATGATCAAATCGGGAGAGAGCAATCTGATCTCCGATCAATTTGCTTACGTAATCGGCTGCGACGGGGCGCGCAGCACCTGCCGCCATCTAGCAGACATCCCATTTCCCGGTTCTGAGTATCCAAGCCACTGGTGCGTCTTTGATGCGAAAATTGACTGGTCTCATGATCAAGAGGAAGCCCACCTTTTTCTCCACGAAGAGGGGCTTGCAGCCTTTTTTCCCCTTCCCCGCGATCGGATGCGCGTAATTTTCGAACTTAGGCTCGAAAATGAAGGGAAAAGCCCTCCTCACGCCACCTACGACTTAGCAACGACGCTTCTCAAACAAAGGGTCGAGCCCTCTATCAAGCTACATGAGCCCCAAGATATCAGCCCCTTCATCATCCACCACAGACAAGCAACCCACTACCAAAAAGGGCGCCTCTTTCTTGCAGGAGATGCCGCACACATTCATAGCCCCGCCGGTGGACAAGGAATGAACACGGGGATCCAAGACGCTTACAACCTTGCTTGGAAACTCGCCCTTGTCATGAAAAAAGAGGGACATCCCAACCTTCTCCGCACCTACCACCAAGAGAGGCATCCGATCGCCGAAAATGTACTCAGTATCACCGATAGAATGACAAAAATGATGACAACAAAAGTGGCCGCTTTTTCTTTTTTGCGCGATGCGGCTTTAAGTATTGTCGGATCTTTCGACAAGCTCACTCGACAGCTCCCGAAAAAATTTTCCCAGCTCTACAACACCTATGCGCCCAACGCCCTCCTTGTAGAAGAGATTGCCTCCTCCAAACCTGAACATGTACGAGTCGGACAAAGAGCGCCAGACCATACCCTTCTTCTAGAAGGAAAAGAAACCCGCCTCTATGAGCTGTTTAAGGGGCCTCATTTCACTCTTCTTCTTTTTTCCGGAAAGAAACCCACACCAAAAGAATTAGAGCCCTTAAGCGCCTTTTCTCATCCCCACATAAAAAGCTACTCGGTTCTTCTCGATAAAGAACCATCCGCTCATACCCACTATGGCATCACGGAGCCGACAGCTATTCTTGTTCGCCCAGATGGCATTATTGGGCTTATTCAGCAGCCCCCTAACCCTAAAACCTTTAACAACTATTTACACAAGGTCTTTATATGATCCCTTCAGACTCCAATCAAGACTACCCCTTTTCTCCCTCAATGAGCGAGAATGTCGATACAATTGCTCAAATGCTCTTAGGAAATTCCCTCTCCTATGAGCTTGAAGGAGCCCAATTTCTCATCAAAAAGATGAAAGAGAAAGTGGAAGGAAATACTCACCTAGAAGAAGCTCTTGAGAAACTCTCTGCAATCGTCGTCTCTCCTGACGATTACGATCCACTTATCATCCAACAAACACTAGGAACCTTACGTAGCGTTGATAAATAAACTAGAAATTAAATATTAATCTTTGTTATAATATAGGCACGACCAAGCCTTAACAAGGATAATAAAATGTTCGAGTTTCCAGTTAAACCACTTATGACAATCGAACTTGTCAAACTCCTTCTATTAGAAAGACCTGAAGGTGGGATCATCTCTTTTGAGTTCTCCCCTCTCCTTCATGCGTTCAAGCTTGCTTGGTAATCCCATTATCTTTATACCCAAACAACTTCAAAACTTGGTTTTTCCCTTCGTGAGCATCCCCACCTTTAACCTCCTCTGCATCGCACCTATCCACTTGAATAGGTGCTGCTTCGAGGAGATTGAATCTGGGGCGTTGACTTTGGCAAAACTCCAACTTTTGAAGTTGTTTGGGTATCTAA
>JAGROK010000095.1 GCA_020440285.1 Chlamydiia bacterium
GAGAGACGAAAGGATCCTAAGAACCTTGAGCCGGATAATTATCCGGTGAATAATGGGCTTGAGCCTTAATGGCTGCATTCATGCCCCTGTCCAATCTACCGGCCTTTAGCCGGGGAGTCATTGAATTTGTATAAAGGTTTTTTTGATAATAATTTTTATGCATCTACGTCACTCCAGGGTAGACCCTAGTGAGGCAGTTGAAGTTGACACTTTTCCACCAACTTCTAGAAAGTCCCCTTCGATTCTCCCTTGCACTCAACAATGCTTTCAGTCTATTCATCCCCTCAAATCTTAAAAGGATCTTAACACAGACGATGGTCTTTTCATCAAGAATAATCTTTACGCAAAGTTTTTTGGCCGAATCTTCCTTTTGCAATAGAACCTATTTCCTTTAAGATCTTTTAAGGATATAGAAGGATTGTTTTTGTGCAAAGCGTTCTATAAGAGAACCGGCAATGCCTAGGTTCAAGAAACTCTTTGGAGGAGAATTCCGATCCAATGATATATATTTTTATAATCAGTTCATAAATAAGGAGATATGAAAATAGAAATTTCTTCTTTTCCTAAAATTTTGATGCGCTTCGTTTTTTCCTAATCATTCTGTCAGACCCAATCTAATCCTTTACACTCTTCATTTTCGATATATGACTCTGCAATGCTCTTTTGTTTAAAGTACTTGAATCTAGATTTAATCGCTGGCCAATTCCCCGGAAGCTTTATAAATGCCTCTAAGTCAGGTAGGTTCATGATTTGTGTTGGAGAAATAGTTGCTCTAGTCCGCTCTACACTAGAGAGGTTAACCCCATCTCTCATTTCGTGGGCTCCATAGGAAAGCCCCTCTTGAGTCTCTCTAAATTCTCGCTGCCCAAAGAATGAAGACATCCTTTTTGCTATCTCTGCATCACTTTGCCTAAAACTGACCTTTGTGCCGCACTGATCTAAGATGATTCGAGCTCCATGGTGTCCATAGATCTTATCAAGTTGCGCAACGTTCTGTGTTGCAAGAACAATGGCCCCTCCATATTTTCTGAGTTCTGCAAGAGACTCTTCTAGGTATTCAAGTTTTTGGAGGGCATGAAGCTCGTCGATAATGAGCCATATTTTCTTGTTCGACTCATTAGGAGACCTTTGTTTGATAGCATTTAAAGCAATCGAGAACCACACTGACATTAGGGAGTTTAGGGCCTTTCTTTGGCTTGTTTGACACGCTAAAAAAAGCCATTCATCTGTCCCTTTTTTAGAAAGGACCCAATCACGAATCGAAAAAGGTGAAGAGGTGTTTTTTAAGACGGTGAAATGACGGATACAATTCGCAATGGTTGCCCTTATCGAAACGGTGGTTTTTTCTCCTTGAGGATCGACATAAATTCTAGCATCTGTCTGTTTAAGATCCTCATAGATCTCATAAATGCTTTTTCTGAGAAGATCTTGAACAAGTTTTTCAATATCAGTCTCTTCTTCTTTTTTGTACTTCATTAAAGAGGCTAAAATAACGGCTCGTCCAGCTTCTGGAAAAAAGTCATCGTAGTGATGATCGTTTTTCGGGATTAAACTATTGACAAGGTGCTCATAGTCATAATCTTTAGAGCATTCACACCAAGGGTGCCATCTTTCGGAGCGAGCGTCATAAGGATTGAAAAGGATGTCTTTTTCCTTTCTAAAAAATTTTGAAACAAAATCCCCTGTTGTATCGACAATAATGGCTCGATCTCCACGGCGGCGGATTTGTTTCATCAGCTGTCTGAGAGCGTTTGTTTTTCCGGCCCCTGTCGTCCCACAAATCAACATATGCTTTGTTTCTGAGTCTTTTACGAGAGGAATTGTCCCTAGGGTTATATCTGATTTCTTAAAAAGGCAGGCCATCTTTAGGCGGACTTTCCAAGATTTTTCGAAGCGAACCCCTTGTAAATGTGTTTTTTTCTTGGTTAGAAGACCTCGAATACCAAAAAAAAGGGCAAAAAGGGCAAATGTTCCTATGCTGACATACCCCGATTCCTTGAGAGTGATTACTCCTTTATCAAGAAGAAGAAAAGCTCTTTCACGGCATATTTTGATGAGGGTTTTTGTGTTTACAACCGTTTTTTCATTTTGACAACATTTTTGGCTCACAGCGCACCAAAATTTGCTGTCTACTTGCATTTTATCAGGGGCTAGCGGGAGTGTTGCTCGGGTGTAATAATAGGCTGCTTGCAAGTCCTCTTTTGGCTGTTTACTCATTTTTAGACCAAAAAAGAGAAACCCTACTCCCATTGAGCTTAACATCATGACACGAGTGACTTGTTTAACCATACGCATATGGTGGGCCCAAGTCTGCCCTCCACGGGTAACGTTATCTAAAAATGTCATTGCTTCTCCTCCTATGGAAAGTAATCGCTTGTCCTAGAATCAATCACTGCTATTTTCTGCTGATCGGTTAAATTGTCCCATCCTGGAAACCCTACATCATGAGACATTGAAGGAAGGGGGTTACCACTTTTGTCTAACTGCGTCTCGGGAAACCCTAAAAACTTCCCAGCTTTCTCAGCTGCTTTCCAAAGAGTGGAGTGCTGGGGGACCTTAAGTAGGAAATTCGGTTCAGATGTTGTCTTAAACTGAGCTCTTTGAGAGGCGTATTCCCCTTGAGTGGGATTTCCTTCATCGTCGTAGTATTTGGGCTTCACTTCTTCTGCTTTACTTTCAATCTTCTCATAGCGTCCCAGAGTCTCTGCTTTTTTTTCTTCCCGATGAGGCCCTTGAGGATTAAACCCACCAAAGCTTTCCTGTTTAATCGCTTCAAGTTTTTCCAAATTATGTGATCCAGCAAAAACTCCTTCTTGCGTAGATGGAACATGAGTCGTGATCTTTTCTTGCCATGAGGTTTTTTGAGATCTAGCAGTTTCAATTTTAGGCTGCCAATGATTCTGATTGCTTTCTAAAACTCCCCTTTCTCCTTCGTATTCTTTCTGAAGATTAGAAGTTTCGATGGAGGTTTTTGGCGTTATGTTTCGAATGAATCCATCAATTTCTCTTTGTCGCATCACTGGATCGGAAAGGGTTTGCTGAATGAGCTCTTTGTCTCCAAATTTTTCCTCTAGATGGCC
This sequence comes from Chlamydiia bacterium, assembly GCA_020440285.1. GTDB lineage: Bacteria > Chlamydiota > Chlamydiia > Chlamydiales > Simkaniaceae > Neptunichlamydia. The sequence goes on from JAGROK010000095.1 coordinate 3,081, forward strand.
CATAAAGGCGTTATTGAGATTTTGAGATACACGAAGATCTTTGCTTTGGATGCCAGATTCCAAAGTTTCTAAGCTTTTTTGTGTTGAATAAGCGGCATTGAGTTGTGTTGCAGAGCTCTCTGTTTGATTGAAGGAGTCGGCAAAGTCTTGGTAATCCCTAAAGCCCTCTTCAGAAGAAAAATTTCCTCCCTCGCGATGAACTGTTTGAGCTAAATGTTGCATGCTTTCGTAGATGGAAAGAGCCTCTGATAACCTTTCATTTTTTTGACTTCCTTCTGATTCTGAAAACCGGTTAGAAAGAGATCCATCGATCCCAGCTTTTAAGCCAATTCCCCATCCAGCTCCTACTTTTAGCGCTTCGTCAAAAACCTGTGTGGTATCCATGTTATGGGTTTTCCCATACTCTTCAGCTTTGGTGTAGATTTCTTGAGCTTGTCTCTGCATATTTGAAAGCTCGGAAGTATCCCACCCTTCTGACAGACTTGACGCATTAGAGGTGTGTTTACTCAGTCCCTGAGCACTATTTGCCGTATGAGCAATATTTTTTGATAGAGCAATGCTTTCTCCTTGAGTCACAGATTCAGCCTCTCTTAAGTGAGACTGGATACTATTTGTAAAAGCGTCGGAGCTTGAGAGGTCTGTCAAAAGGTTGGACTTCCTTTCATCCATTGAAAGCCCCTCTCCTTGGATAGAGGTGGTCATTTTCCCTTGGGCATCTTGAGTAGAAGTGGTTCCTCCCATTAAAAGGGGAGAAAGGTTTTTTTGGTTTTCAGTAACATTCCCAAAGCTTTGAGAGGAAAGCCCCACGTTTTTGTAGCTGTAGTTTCCTGTGGCCTCCTCTCCGGCACTAGCACTTGCAGAGCTTTGGGCAGCACCAGTAAAGGAGCTTGCCCAATGGACGAGGGCTGATGCTCCCCCTTTGGATAAATAGAGAAGTCCCCAAGAAAGGAGGGGGATTGTCAGAAAGATGCCACAGGCGATCCCTTCCATATGATTGTACAGATCAAAGAGGCCATCAGACATGGTGAGGGAATACGACTTCCCTGAAAACCCTAAACTCCCTTTTTTAGTCTCCCAAATAGAATCGAGGATAAAATTGGCGATGACAAAACAAGGAGGCCAAAAGCTAACCCAAGCAATGATTTGGATCCAGCCGAGGAGGACTCTAAATCCTAGAGAGATCAAACTCACAATGATGACAAGGGGGAATACTCCATACAGAAGGGCCTCAAAGTAGTTGCGGCTTGCGAGGAGGATGTTTGCTCCCATAGCTCCCAAGATCTTTTGAGAAGCGATCTGAAGTTGCTCAGCTCTTTTTGCAGCTAAGGTGTCATAACGGCCGACTGTATAGTCTTTGAGGGTATCTATGGCAATCTGTTGCTCAACAAGTTTTTGGATAGGAGCTTTTTCACTTTTATCGAGAAGATGTTGGTACTCGCTTCCTATTGAGCCCATAAGAAGTTCTTTAGAATTTGCCAATTCATGCCCTAGATGTTTGTGGACTCTAGAGATGGCATGCTGGCATGACAGCATACCAGTACTTCCCGGCAGGGGCTCTTCTTTTTCCTCTAGGGGTCCGATAGAATGGTTGGGTTGTCTATATTGAACTCCCCTGATTTTTGAGGTGCGCTCTTCTAAAAACTCGAGCAAATTGGGAGCTTTCCCAAGCTCTTCTTTTGTATAGAGCCCTAACCCTAAATCTCTAAAAACACATTCACTGCAAAAATTACGAAAGTTTTCTTCTGTCACTTCGTCAATTAGTTTCATCTTTCTCGTATTGAAAAGACTTTTCCCAGCGTAGATATGACCTGTCCAATTATAGACACCATCGTCGACAAGGTGGGCTCCATCCTCAAGCATTTCTGTCATTCCATGGCTGAGGGTACTAAAAAAATGAGCCGTATAGGCTAAAAGGAGGGGGACGTTGTCAACTTTATAGTCTTTTTGTTTAGAGTCATTTTTAATCAGATAGTCATGAATGATCACTTTTTCAGTATTAAGGGTAAAAAGGGATACCGTTAGAAAAACAGGGATGAGCCACTGTTTCCAAATGGGAGAAAGGTTCATTTTAGTCATTGCCATGACGATAGCAACGAGGAGCCCAATGTTGACTGCAATCCAAACGGCAACATCGTAGTCTGTAATTTTTGCTCCGCAGATAATTGATACGAGATTGAAAATCTTTTGAAGAATCTCCCCTCCCCCATAGGTATAGATTTTCAAACCTTCACTTGCTGATAAGGGAATGGTCATTAGAAGAGATAATCCCCCAAGGAGCTTTTTCATAGATTCGCTCCTGGTTTATCTCTCAAATTCTTTTCGATATCGATAAGGAACTGGATGACCTTTTGCTTTTCTGACATTTTTCGATAATTATCAGTCTTAAGTCTTTCGATACGCACAAGGGTTTGTTCTAGCCCTTTTTTAAAGGATTCAAAGGACTCTTGTTCAATCTGCTTGGATTGGCTTGCCTCTGTTTGAACAAGGAGGGTTTTGACAATCTGTTCGACATACTCTGCCACTCTTTCAAAAGCAATGATCTCTGCGCACTGAAGAAGAGAGACATGCTTTTCAACATTTTTCCCTTCCCACTGCCCCATAAGAATCATCAATGAAGAGATAGGGAATTGGGTCGATGTGATCATCTCTTTTTCAAGCTCTGTTAAAGGTTCTTGCTTTTCAAGTCCTTCTTTGAGAATTTTCGATTGAAGAGAGCGAAGAATAGACCAGACTTTATCTTTTTCAGACCTTCCTGGATGAACATGGATAGAGTTCTCTTTAGTAAGACTAACAGGGTTATCTCTTTGACCTTCTCCAAAACGGTAAGCATCTTTTAACTCTCCCCCATAGATGAGCACATCAAGAGCTGATTCTGCCTTAGAGGGGAAAAACTCTATCTTCTCTCCCTGCTTCAGGATTGTTCCACTAATGTTAAGATAAAGATCTCGAACATTTTTATCGGGAAGGTTTAGGTTTTTGATGACTTCCCAAGCAAGGTTATAGTTCCCAATCAAAACTCCTTCTTTCTGCGCATGACTAATTGCAGCCCCTGCTTTTTTGCTGCTACTATCACGGCATCCATGGCGGGCTTCAATCAGCCCAGAAAAAAGCCCTTCTTTAGCACCTGTTTGAGAGCAAATATATTGGGTGGCCTCTTGAGATCTCGGCCAAATCCCTTCGACTAAGCTCGAACCAATTTCACAGGAATTGATGTTGATGGCGTTTAGCTGATTGGACCAATGTTGAACCTTGGACATCACTCCTGCAGTTAGGGGTGAAGTCGTTTCCAAAGCAAGGAGAAATGCGTGGGTCCCTGCATTTTTCGCGATATTTAAGAGGGCCTTTTTCATTTCATCTTTGGAAACAATGTTAAGGGCTCCCATCGTATAGTCGATTCCTCCACATCCTACGTTTAATTTAGGAAGGGAGACATGGACAGGGTTGATATCAGAAATCTGGGTACGCACAAATCCAGACCCCCCTAGAAAATTTACCCCGATGACATCATCATAAAATAGGTTTCCTTCATTAATATTAGCTGGGGTATTTGTTTGGTCAAAAAAGCTCTGGATTTTCCCTGATAATGGTTTCTTCTCTTTTGCTACCAAAGGCAAGGCCCACATCAAGCAAATCATAGGAATTAACGCTAATTTTTGTTTCACTTTTCCTCCTCCAGAAGATGTCGTTTGGCTTGCTTGTAGATGTTATCGATGAGATCAGAGGCTGAGAGCGCGCCAACTCCTACGTGAAATCCTTCTTTGGTCTCCGGGTTGACAATCAAGAAGGTCGGTGCATTTTTAACCCCATATTTCTGGGAAAGTCCTTTGTCTTTTTCAAAATCTGGAAAATCTTGAAGAGAAAGACCGTTCATGGAAACCATGCGAATTTCCCAATCTGTAACCGAGGAAAACTGCTTGGCAATTTTTCCTGCTTGTTCACTGTAAGGTTCTCCCCCATTTGCAAAAAGAAGGAGGAAGTATTTTTCGCTAAGGGTCTCTAGTATTAGCTTTTTGCTTGCCTCTTCTAGCTTTTTTCGAACTTCAATTCCTGAAGCTGTTGTGGGATTGGTAAGTCCATCTCCAAGCTCTGGGAGATCAAGTAAAAGATACTGCCACTCTTTAGCAAAGTTTTCTGATAGGGAGAGAATTTTGTTTTGCTCTTCGATATAACGGATCACATTTTCTTTTGAGGGGGAAAGAATGGCTAGGCAGCGAAGTTTATACAATTCTTCCCTTTGCTCAGCCATCAGCTCAGCTGCTTCTTCGGGTGTTTTAGGTTTTTCTTTTTGAGATTTTTCCATTTCTTTGGGATCTTCAAAAAAATAGAATCCTTGGCTCCCACTTTCTTCATAGAATCCTCCAAATAAAGGAAGTGTGTTAAAAAGAACGGAAACGGCTAAGCAAATTTTCAAAGTGTTGCAAACAGAGAAAAAAGATTGAGAAGGCTTGTTTCTCATCATCCTTCTCCTAGCTGTTTGATTTTTTCTTTAGAAATCTCGGTTTTCTCCCCTGTCTTTGCTTTTAATTGGTCTTCAGAAAGAGAGCTTGAAAAACCCTCTGCCATTGATTTAAGTTTGGCTGCTAGCTTTTGTGAGTCGATTTTTTCTTGGACCTCTTCGATAAAATCAGTAAAATCCATCTGCTCAAAGTCAAGGGACTGAAGCTGAGCAAGGGTTAGCCCTTGGCAATTGGGCTCTTCAGGCTTCCCCCAGCTGATCCCTAGTTGTTTATGCCCCTCTTCTTGGATAATGCGGGCAAGTTTGGTGGGGAAGCAGCAATAGACATGCTCTGTTATGAGGAGTTTTCTAATGTGGCCAATCCGGTGGCATTTTCCTTCTTGAACCTTTTCAAAAAGGTCTTTTTCTTCTTTATTGCATCTTCCTAAGTCGAGGCCAATAAAAACTCCCCTCCCCTTGCAGTCTTTTTTATGGCAGCAATCAAAAAGGTTTTTCGAATCAAAGCTCCGACGACATTTGGAGCTACTTCCACAGAAAATAGAGGGACTGTTAGGATCAAATCCCCTTTCAGAAATGCTTTCTCCTAAACTTTCTAGGGCTCCAAATGTTGAAACGACCTGGCCAAATTCTGTGTTTTTTTCGTAAGAGGGATCAAAATCCTCTAAATTAAAAAGGTCTTCTTCCTCAAAAGTGATCTTTTGAGAGAAATAGGACGTTTTTCCTCCTAGGTCATAGGTTTTTTCCCAGCTTAGGCAATCTCCAAAGTCATCTTCTTGGAGACATGCTCTTTTTAGAAGGACTCCTCCTTTTTCTCGAAGTCTTTTGCATTGAGAATCTGCTTCAGGTTGGCAAGAGAAAATAAGGCGTTGATTCCAAGAGTCTCGATAGATGTCCTTGCCCATAATATTCCTCTTTCCTGGGTTGAACTCCTGGATTTGGAGGAGTAAGCAATGAACACTTGCTTCTAAAACTTGAAGGGTTTTCTTTTGAGTGGGGTCTATTTCCCAATAGTCTATCTCTTTTTCTTCTTGAAGAACTTTTGTTTCGATGTGGTTTTTATCGCATGTTAGACCATCTTTATGGGTCCACTTTTTCACCACATGGTAATTGCTAAAAACTCCTCCGCTGTTGGTGGTAACGTTCCAAGCCTTAAGACTAAAATCCTCAAAAAATTCTTTGTTCCACTCTTCGACTTGTTTTTTAGCATCACTTTCCCAGAAAAATTCTTTTTCTTTCTTGTGGCCAAGGCAGGTCCTTATTTCTTCTGTTTTGAGAGGGATCACCGTGACAGCTCTTTCTTTATCAATGGTCTTGATAAAACTCCCTCCTTCCTCACACGTCTCGATATTTTTCTCTTCGGGAACAAAGGCTTCTTGCTCGGAGGTGATGCCGATTCCTTTTTTGGCACTTTCCATAATCGAGCGAGAAGAGATGAGAAAGTCTTCGGTTCCTTCTAGCTCCTCTGTTCTTAAGGAGGAGTCGATGACCTCTTGAAGAGTTGCTTCAAAGGGAGAAAATTCTTGTTTATCTGTTTTTTCAGCAGCGAGTGTTTCATCAAAAGTTTTTCCTCTATCTTCCTCTGGAAGGAAATCATCACAGTAGGTTGCAAGTTTGCCACTTGAAAAAAGCGATTCTAAAATGGCTTTAGCCTCTTTGTTGTTCTCTTTTCCTAGAGATCTTGCTTCTTCTTTTGTCTTTTTCAAATTGTCTTTAACCGATTGCTCAACCTCATCTTTTGCAAAAAGAGAGGGGATGCTAAGGATAAAAATGGCGGCAGTGAAAGCAAGAAGGATACTCTTTCTTGTTTTCTCCCTGAGGCAAGGTTTTTTTATAGAGGGTCTTTTCATTTTTAACTCCTTGCCGCCACTTTCTTTGCTATTTTGTAAGGGTCTAGACAGCAGTGTTTTTTAGTCCAGATCAGGTAAACAAAATCCTCTCCTCCGTAGGGAAAACTTTTTCCCACTCCCCATAAGAGATCGCTTCTCCCTAAAGCGTTGCAGGGACCTTTTGTCTGAGCTATGGGATAGGTAAGTTGCGTTTTGTAAGCGCTTTTTTTGATCCGGTAAGAGGAATGGCTTTCGCAGTAGCTATCTTCTTCAAAGACTTGCAAAACATGCCAGTTATGAAGTTTGGCGAGCATTCGATAAGCAAGAAGAGAGCTTGCTTGAATTCCTCCAATATGTTGAGAAACGTGTCCTGTAAGAGGATAAAGGGATCCTTGGCACCCCGCACACCAAAACAGACGATCAAGAGGTTTTTGGAAGCTAGAAAAACCACAATCGACAACGCAAGCAGCATGAGCAAGAGGGTTTGTAAATAAGATGATTTCAGGGTTGATGATGGTGTTCCAGCGATCTCCTCCCCAAAAAGGGTCAAACTCTGACATATACCCAATGTCTAAAGAGAGGCGATCCTCACATACGAATTCGATTCCTAGGTCAAGAAGACTTAAGATGGGAAACTGGTAGTAATGGACATGATAAAAGCTGCTGGATTCGATTTCGGGTGTGGTGGATTTGACTCCCCCACGGTTGAGTCCTGGTTTTCCAATAGAAATCCCTCCAAGCCCCATGAGTTTATAGGGAGTTCTTGTGACATCGATGAGGCGTGTGGGCTCCCAAAAGGCTACGGGAACCCCTACCAAATCTCCTTGGCAGTGGCATAGAAGCTTTTTTTTGTATTTAATAAAGTCATTGCGTCCGGGGGTGACATTTCCTCCTCCAATATGAATGGGGAAAAGGCAGCTCCAACAAACATCGGTGACAGGATTGATAAATTTTCCTTCTGCATGGACAGTAAACGGAAGGAGGAGAAGGGACAACATGAAAGCCAATTTTGCGAGGGTTTTCATTGGATCCCCCTTAAATTTTGTATTCCCTGTTTACTTTGAGCACCTATGTTACTTGGTATACAATGTTTACTGTGTGCATTTTGTTTGCATTCATTGCTGATTTTTAAGGAAATATACTGGAGCTCTTTGGCTAGAGCGCTCTCTTCTCCCTTTTTAGCAAAGGTTTCTAAGGCGTAAGAAATAGGGACGTTCCCAGTCATTTTATCAAAGGTTTTTTCTCCCCTGAGAATAATGGTAGGAACCTCTTCTACCTCATACTCTTCAAAACTGTCTGGATCGATCAAGATAGGAGCATTGATGCCCATTTCTTTAAAATGGTTCAACTTATTGAAGAATTCAGCAAAGGAGTTGTTGAGAAGCCCTCGAACCGCAAAAGCTCCCCCATAGGTCTCTAGTTCCTTTGCAAGGGTAAGAAGAGATGCTTCAGGCATCGAAAAAGAGATAAATACAAGTAAGGGATAGTCTGCTTCGATTGGAGCCCCTTCAAAGCAGCCACCTCTGGAGCATTTTGTTTCCTGGGAAGAGGTTGCTTTTGAAGCAAGAGGAAACTCGTTCTTTGTAGAGGGACTTTCAACCTGTTTTTTTGTTTGGTAAGAAGTGATGTCTCCGTAACCTTTTGAAAATAAAAAAATAAGCCCCAGAAAAAAAATGCGACAAAATGTGAGTGGTTTCATACCTTTCCCTCTTTGATTGGGATCTCTTCAACAAGTAGGGCCTTCCCTTTTTGGATGATCCGGCAAGGGATCTTTTTGATTCGAAATTTTTTCGAGTAAAATCCCCCCTGGTCAAAGAAGACGGGGCGCTCTTTTTCTTCTTGAAGTTTTAGGGGGTTCCCGTTTGTCAAGATCCATTTAAACTCTCCAGTTTGACTTTCCGCCCACTGAATATGTTTGGGATTACTCCCATCAAAAAAGAGAAGGCCACTATCTAATGTCACATGGTCGAGGGGATTGATTTTTGTCCCTTTTGAAAAAAGGACCTTTCCTTCAGCATCTAAAACATCTTCCTCTAAAGAGGTAGAGGGATCATAGAAAAATGAAGAGTAATGGGTCGCCTCTTTTACCCATGAAACCTTTTTAAAAAGTGTTTCCTTTTCTTGGATCTTTTCTCCTAAAAGCTTTGCATGCTTTTCCATACCCTCTTGAGATAAATGCTTTCCCTTTTCTTGAAGGACTTTTTTCAGATTTTGCTCTTCTATGGGGAACGTTTGTCCTTGGATGCCAAAGTCTTTAGCCTCTATCGGAGAGAGTGAAAGAGCAGTTAGAGCTAATAAAATTCGCTGGGAAATCACAAGTCTCATAAAAGCTCCGTCCAATCAATGATTTTGTCAAAGTAGTCTCTATATAGGACTTCATCTACAACTCCCCCTACATGAATAAGAACGCACCGATAAGATATATTTCTTGGAAGTGCCAAGGCCTTGATTTTCTTTTGAACTTCTTCGATAACTTTTGTTCCAACAGAGTTTTTAGAAAACTTGATTTCACATATGTAAAGTGTTCCTTTAGTCTGAATCAGATAATCAATTTGACATCCTTTCTTACGCTTTGTTTTCGTCTGAAAAAAAGGACCATCATATACATAATCCTCAAAGGGTATTCCTAACCTCTCCATAATATAGCGGCTATTATGGACCACTAAATTCTCAAACTGAAGCCCCATAATAGTCTCCCAGTTCGTTGCATTGTAAAGAGAAGAAAGCTGAAATTTTCCTTTTAGGATCTGATTTTTATTGGGAAGAATATATTTAAGATAGAATCTCAAGTAGTTGTCTTTTAATCGAAATTTTCTGATTTTTCCTACATTCCCTGTGTGAAAATCCCAAGTAAAATCTGCGCAAATAAAACCAGCTTCTGTCAAATCTTTTAAATATTCAGAAATCACACGACCATTACCCCTTTTTATTTTTTTGCAAATTTCGGATTGATGAAGAGAGCGAACATCAACTAATGCCTCTACAATCTTTTTATATGCTTGACCTCTTCTAGAAAAAAGGTCATGAAAGATCCGCTCAAAATCATTAAATAAAAATCCTGATTGCACAAAGCACAATTCTCGAATGTTTTCTTCTGCCGTCAGTTTAGGGTCAACTAGGCTAAGGTACTTGGGAACTCCTCCTGTAACATTTAGAACTTTAAGTTTTTCAAAAGGAGAAACTGAAGTTTCACGTGTCCCCCAAAATTTTGAGCACTCGGGAAGAGAAAGCTCATCTAAAGCTATAAAGCAATCAACTCTTCCAAAAAAACCTGTGCTTTGAATGATGTTTTTCTCGATCCAACTAGAGACTGAGCTAGCTACAACCAAAATCAACCGAGGATTTTTTTCAAAAAATCGATCCCAAGCAATTTTTAACTTCCCCAGAAAAGCAGCATCCTTCGATCCCATCCATGAAATCTCATCAAGTGCTAATAAAACTGGCCCCTTATTTACCTCTTTCGACAAAGCAAAAAAGACATCGCTCCAATCATCCGCCTTGATATTCAGGAACCCCTGCTCAACCATTTGTTTAATAAATTCCTCTCTTTGATCCTGTGCTGTAACTCCTTTAGTAGGAGGAATTCCTGTAAAAAAGAATTTTTTTTCAAAACTTTTTGAAAACTCTTCAATCAAACGGCTTTTTCCAATACGCCTTCTCCCTTTGATTGTGACAAACTTAGCGGATCTTCGATTCATTAGACCTTTTAGGGTCTTTAATTCTTCTTTTCTTCCTATAAACATCTATCCTCACAAGTATCATTAAAATAGCTTTTGTTAATCTGATGATACTTTTTGTAAAGATTGTTTGCATCACTAAAATGACATATGCTGTCCTGTGGGTATGTTTTTAGAGGATCAATTCTTACCCTTAAAATGACTTTTGCTGATTTAGTGATGCAAAA
>JAGROK010000096.1 GCA_020440285.1 Chlamydiia bacterium
CAAAAACATCTTAGCAACCATGACTACCCTTCTTTTTTAACCCTATGGGAAGAGTATTGCATGGGGGATGAAGTTGACGGAGAAGAACTTAAGCAGGTCCTTAAAAAAGCTAAAGACTCCGAGCTTGCTGCTCCTTTTGGACGTCATGTTGAAAAAGCACTTCCTCTTTGGGAACAAATAAAGGGTACAGACTTAGGACACGAAGTCATCAAACTCATCTTTGATCTACAAACTACAAATACCCCACAACTTGGGGATCTTGCCTATTCTTATCTTCGAGATCGTTACAGCGAAGACCCTTATTTTAACGATAAAATTCGTCTAATTGGCCTTCGTGAAATGATCTCATTCCAAGGAGCCATTAGCAATTACGAGCTTCTCACCCATATGAAAAAAGGAAACTTCGTTTTTCATACAGGAGGGTGGGGTGTTGGCGAAATCATGGATCTTTCCTTCTTGCGAGAACAACTCTCAATTGAATTTGACTACGTCGGGGGAACCAAGGACCTCTCCTTTGAAAATGCTTTTAAGACCCTTATCCCCATTCCAGATGATCACTTTTTAGCACTCCGTTTCGGCAATCCTGACGAACTTGAAGAGCGAGCCAAGAAAAATCCTACGGAGGTGATCCATTGCCTTCTTCGCGATCTAGGCCCATCGACTGCTTCGGAAATAAAGGATGAGCTGTATGATTTGGTGATTCCTGCCGAAGAATGGGCGCGGTGGTGGCAAACCACTCGATCTAAAATCAAAAAAGATACCATGGTCGAAACCCCAGAAGAGCTTCATAAACCATTCAAATTGCGAGAAGCAGAAGTTTCTCATGAAGACCGACTGCAAAAGGCCCTGGAAAAAAAACCAGATGCAAACAACCTCATACAAATGGTTTACTCCTTCCTTCGGGACTTTCCTCAAACAATAAAAAATGAAGCGTTTCGAAAAAACCTTACGGAAAAGCTCAAGGAGGCGCTCACCACAGGAGAAATTAGTGATGCGCAGGAGCTTCAGTTGCATTTTTTCCTAGAAGATCTCAGTGAAGAATCTTATGTCCCAACGAAAGAGCTTATTAAGCGCTTTACCTCCCCGGAAGATGTTGTGAAAGCCATCGATGTTGTCGCATTTAAAAAACGGACTCTCATCGAAATCCGAAAACTCCGAGAAGACTGGTCCGTTTACTTTCTGAATTTACTCTTGATGATTGATCAAAACCCACTAAGGGATTACATCTTGACTGAGCTATTAAAAGCAAAAAAAGATGAAGAGGTTAAAGTAAAGCTCCAAGAAGTCTTAACATTCCCTTCTCGCTATCCCCCTGTTATCTTATGGTATCTTCAAAAAATTATGAAAAGTGCAACCCTTCCTTGCTCAGACCAAGAAGGGAAAAATCACTTTTTTGAAGCCCTTTTAATCTTGCTAAGTCACCTGGAGCAAAGTACAGGATCGCGGGAACTCATTAAGAAAATCCTCACTTTCCTCATTTCTCAAAGATATGGCAACGTGCGGAAGATCTTTAAACATGCTTCAAAAGAGGCTGTTCAAGAGTTTTTACTCTTAGCCACCAAATGTTTAAGCTTCACCGATCACGATATAAAGATCTTGCATTCCCTTGCCGAGGTTGTCCACCCCTCTCTTGCAAAACTTGGGAAAAAATATGATACCGATGCAACGGAAGAGGAAAATGTCATTTGGACAACTCAAGAGGGTTACAAAAAAATCAAAGAGCGGATTCAAGCCATTTCAACAGTAGAAACGGTAGAAAATGCAAAAGAAATTGAAGCTGCCCGTGCACTCGGTGACCTGAGAGAGAATGCTGAGTTCAAAGCAGCTCTTGAAAGGAGAGATCGATTGCAAAGCGAACTTAAAACCCTTTCAGAACAATTCAATCGTGCACGTATCCTTACTAAAAACGATGTCTCAACCGAAACAATTGGAGTAGGGGTCATTGTGGACTGCCACGATGAAACAGGAGCAAAAATTTCCTACACCTTGCTGGGACCCTGGGAAGCTGACCCTGATAAACACATCCTTTCTTTTCAATCAAAGATCGCACAAAATTTGATGGGGCGTAAAACAGGAGAAAAGGTATCAATACAAGGGAAGACCTTGACTATCTCCCAGTTGAGGAATTATTTCGAAACGATATAACATTAGGTCATTATGGAAATTGTCATTGCTTCAAAAAACCTTCACAAGATACGGGAAATTCGCTCTATTCTGAAGCGCCATTACCCCTTTGACTTTTTGTCTCTCCTTGACTTTCCAAGCTATATCCCCCCGGAAGAAACGGGAACTTCTTTCGAAGAAAATGCATTTATCAAAGCAACCCAAGCCGCAAGTACGTTGAAAAAATGGGTGATCGCCGAAGATTCAGGATTAGTTGTTCCAGCACTCCAAGATGAACCTGGTGTATACAGCGCCCGCTATGCTGGCGAAAATGCAACTGATAAAGACAACCGTTTAAAACTTATCAAAGCACTCGACCAAATTGAAGAAAGTGAAAGAACTGGATACTATATGTGCGCCATGGCCCTTGCTTCACCTGATGGAATTCAAGTTCAGGTTAAAGGATCCTGTGAAGGCTCTCTCCTACTAAAACCTCGAGGAAGCCAAGGCTTTGGGTATGATCCCCTCTTCTTAAAGTATGACTATAATAAGACTTTTGGAGAAATGGATGAAGAGACCAAAAATCGCATTTCTCATAGACGAAAAGCCTTAGATAAGCTTATTCCCTCTCTCGACAACCTCCTTAAGAAACAGTAATTTGCGCTATATCATTGATGGTTATAACCTCTTTTTTAAGCTCGAAGAAGACATCCTTCCGCTGAAAGAAAAACGGGAAAGCTTTATCTCCTTGTTAGATGATAAAGTAGGAAACCTTTGCCTTAACGTCACCGTAGTGTTTGACAGTCATCGAGAAAATAGTGAAGATGTCGCCTCACAGAAGAGGTTAAAAAACCTTGAAGTCTCTTTTTCTCCAAAAAATCTATCAGCAGACCAATACATCTTAGAACTTCTTGAATGGAATTCAACAAACACAACTCTTGTGACCTCAGACAAAAAGCTTGCCCTGCTTGCAAGAAGCAAGGGGGCAAAAACCGAATCGATTGAAGGGTTTATAAAATTCATTTTAAGGCGCAACAAGAGAAA
>JAGROK010000097.1 GCA_020440285.1 Chlamydiia bacterium
GCAGCGGCTCTGATTCAAGTATAGGGACGAGTACTTCAGGGAGTTTGACCTCAATAGGAACGAGTACCTCAGGGAGCTTAACTACAATTACAACCGCTTCGCAATTACAACCATTTGAGCAAGCAGTCAGAAGGGAAAGTGAAACTGCATCCTCTAATCAAGTTCTTCAAACCGTTACCTTCCAAAACCAAAACCAAGCTGAAATCAATATTGGTCAAAAACTTGGAAATGGTGCTTTTGGAGCAGCTTACAAAGCGACAAACGTTCAAAACGGAGAAGAGAAGGCTCTCAAGTATAATTTTCAGCTCTTGGAATCCCAGAATAGCGCCCTTGGAAGACCTAATCTAATTACTCAGGCAAATGGTCAAGTTAAAGTTCCTGGTGAGGTCTACGGAATGACCCTTGCCCATCCCCATATTTTATCAGTTGAAGGGGTTGTAACTCAAAACCCATCTGGTCATGAATATTGGAATAAAGAAAATCTTGATATTAATTCTATGATGGATAAAGAGCTTCGCATGTCTGTCAGTCCATTTGTAAGTGGTGGAGATGCTGGACGTTTTCTAAAGTCTAATAATCCTATTGAAAATCAACTATTCCCAGTTCTTCTCCAAATGGCAGATGGAGTTTCATACATTCACAGAAATGGTATGCTCCACGGAGATCTCAAACCAGATAATATCTTTGTTGATAACAATGGAAATGTGAAAGTTGGGGATCTGGGATCTCTACAGCCGCAGATGGGAACAGAACATATAAGAGGAGGGCGTTTTGCTAACGGTTATGCAGCTCCTGAATGTTACGCTAATAAACGGAAAAGAGATCAAAAATCGGACGCTTTTTCTTTTGGAATCACTGCTTGTGAAATGGCTCTTGGGAAAAGTGTGACGAGTGATTTTGAAAAAGCAACCTGGTCTTCAAAAATGAAAGAGCTAGCACAAAATAACCCAGATGGTAGCTATTTAGATTATAAGCTTTCAGATGCAGATAAGGCAAAATTAGATGCTGACTATCCAGGTTTGCGTCCATTGCTAAATGAACTGACAATGATCAATCCTTTCAAAAGGATCTCTGTTGAACAGTTTCAGGAAAAATTACAACAGTACGCAAATGCTTTTGCTTTTGGAATAACTGTTTGTGAGTGGGCCCTTGAAACGCAGCTTTCTGACGATCTCGGCGGGGCAAATTCAAGCTTAGTAACACACAATAACAACCCAGATGGTAGCTATTTAGATTATAAGCTTTCAGATGCAGATAAAGCAAAATTGGATGCTGACCATCCAGGTTTGCGCCCTCTACTTTATGACTTAACAACAGTTAACCCGTTTAAAAGGATCTCTGTTGGAGGGTTTATTGCAAAATGGTTTGATCAATAAGCCATTGTTTTAATGCCTAAAAGCATCGATCGTTTTAAAGTGGAGCTTTGCAACATTGTGGAGCTCCTCTTCTCCATGAGTCTTGACAAATTTTTGTCCCGCTTGCACCACTTGGTTAGAAGCTCCCTTTGGAAGGAGGAGTTGAAACTCTTTGGAAAGGCGCTCGATCCCTTGAACAAAGGCTGCGCGAGCAAGGATAGAGGCTCCTGCAACAACAACATCTTCTTCTCCGCGGTGACGCTGAGTGAGATTAATCTCGAGCCCTTTTTTTCTAAGAGCTGTTTCAACAACATGCTCACTAGCAAATTGGTCGATAATAACCTCTGTGCAGTTTGATTGTTTAGTAAGCTCTTCAATTGCTGTGGCATGTCCCCATGCTAAGAGATGATTCAAGTTGTTGAACTCACGATATAGCTCGTTATATCTCTTAGGAAAGATCTTGATAATGGAGTGTTGATACTCTTTTTTGATCTTATCAGCCATTTTAATGATGGCTGGATCGGAAAGGCGTTTACTGTCACGAATCCCCATCTTTACTAAAGAGGTAATTTGAGAGGAGTCGGCATAAAGAGCAGCGACACACAAGGGGCCAAAAACATCTCCTTTTCCTGCCTCATCAACTCCTATATGAGGGGAGGAGTTGATCAACGTTTCGGGATGAGTATAGGATAGATTCCCAAGAATTTCTGGCTCGAGATAATAGGTGATGAAGTCATCTTTTTTTTTCCCTTGAACCATGAGCTTTCCCGATTCATAAAGGGTGCAGGAAACCCCCTCTTTTTTCGCTTGAAAGATTGTATAGGAAGGCTGCGAAAACTCAAATCCTTGACCAGTTAAATCCTCCTTCATCTTTGATGCAAGGGAAGGGTCGATTTCTGTAACAAAGCTACTCATACCCTTCCTAAGATACCAAAACCTTTAATTAAAATCACTAGTAAGCTAGACTGGGAGGAAAAGGGTCTGTATGGATAAGTCTGCAAATGATGAAATGAAAAAACTGGGGGAGCTCTTTAAGTCAAAGAGAAAGGAGCTGAACCTCTCTCTAAAAGAGGTGGAAAATAGTACCTCTATTCGGGTTGCCCATTTAGAGTCCATTGAAGAGGGAAAGAAGGATGCCTTCCTTTCTCCTGTCTATATGCTTGGTTTTATGAGGCAGTATGCAACGTTTCTAGGACTTGATGGGGAAAAAATTCTTCAAGACAATCCAGAAGCGGTGAAAATCACTCAGGACAAGCAAGATTTTGCTTATGGAATTGGAACCCTTGAAATGAGAGGGAGTGTCGGAGGAGGGGTCAAATGGCTTCCTAATTTGGTTTGGGCAGCTGTTTCTGCTCTTGTCCTCTTCCTTGCTTACTACGTTTCTAAGTACCTAGGTATTATTTAAGATGAGATAGCTTGATGCCAGCTAAGCCGTTCGAAAATCGTCTGATCAAAGAAAAGTCTCCTTATCTTTTGCAGCATGCTCACAATCCTGTCGACTGGTATCCTTGGGGAGAGGAGGCCTTTGAAAAGGCGAAGGAAGAGGATAAGCCCATATTTTTATCGATCGGCTATGCAACGTGTCATTGGTGTCATGTCATGAGTCGAGAGTCATTTAATAATCCAGATGTTGCGAAGGGGATGAACCATGTGTTTATCAATATCAAGGTTGACCGTGAAGAGCTTCCTGAAATCGATAGCCTTTATATGGAGTTTGCCCAGGCTTTAATGGCGTCGGGAACAGGGTGGCCTCTTAATGTGATCCTCACTCCTGATTTGAAGCCCTTTTATGCTGCCACTTACCTGCCCCCAGAAGAGAGGCAGGGGATGATGGGGATGAATCAGCTGATTGAACACATTCGGGCGCTTTGGGAGAGTGAGGAAAAAGAGCTCCTCTTCGATCAAGCGAATAAACTTGTCGACCTTTTTGAAAAATCTGTGACCATCAAAGGGGATGAAATCCCGACGGACGCCCTTGTAGATGAAGCGGTAGAGATGCTCTTTGAAACAGCAGACCCTGTCCACGGTGGGATGAAAGGAGCTCCGAAGTTTCCCCTGGGCTACCAATATCAGTTTCTCTTTCATTATGCAAAGCTCTACAATGACGCTCGCCCCCTTTTCTTTGCCCAAAAAACCCTTGATAAGATCTATCAGGGGGGGATCTACGACCAGGTCGGGGGAGGATTTTCCCGTTATAGCGTCGATGAAAAGTGGCTTGTTCCCCACTTTGAGAAGATGCTTTATGACAATGCCCTTCTTGCTGCTGCTTTTCTTGATGGATGGCGGTATACGAAGGAAAAAAAGTATCGTACTGTTTGCGAAGAGATTCTTGGCTACGTCCTCAGAGATATGAGACATGAAGAGGGAGGTTTTTTCTCAGCTGAAGATGCCGAAACAGATGGGATCGAAGGGGCCTATTACCTTTGGTCAAAAAAAGAGATTGACTCCCTCCTTTCCCCTGATGCAGCCTCCCTTTTTTGTGAGTATTTTGATGTGACCGATATTGGGAATTTTGAAGGGAAAAACATCCTCCATCAACCCTTTACGATCGATGAATTTTGTGAGTATCGAGGGTTTCAAAAAGAGGGAGTTGAGGCCTCATTAAATGAATCTTTGGAGATCTTAAGAAAAGCGCGCGATCAAAGAAAGCGTCCATTTAAAGATGATAAGATTTTAGTCTCATGGAACGCTTTGATGATCGATACTTTGGTTAAAGTGGGGCTCGCCTTTGAAAATAAGGATTATATCGATGCAGGGGCGGAGGCAATGCGCTTTATTAAAACCCACCTCTGGAAGGGGGGAAAGCTTTACCGCCGTTTTAGAGAGGGAGAGGTCGATTACGAAGGGGGACTCGATGACTATGCCTCCCTTATCCGCGCACTTATCACCCTGTATGAAGGGGGACAAGGAGAGGAGTTTTTAAGCTGGGCCATTGAGATGACCGATCATTTGGAAAAGGATTACAAAGTAGATGGGGGAGCGTTTTACCTCACAGGTCCCGATCATTCAATCCTCCTTCGCCGCTGCGAGCTTTATGATAGCTCTCAACCTTCAGGGAATGCCCTCCACGCTGAAAACCTCCTCAGGCTATACCAAATCACCCACAATAGAGAGTATTGGATTCAAGCGGAAGATATCCTTAAAGTTGCAAGCAGTTTTATTGAAGCCTATCCCCAAGGGGCTTCTTACCATCTCCTTTCCCTCCTTCGCTATCTTGATCGAGACCTTCCGTCACTTATCGTTGCTCTGGATGAAAAAGAAACGGGCAAAAAAGAGATTCAGAAGTTGGTCTTTTCTAATCTTATTCCCCATTTAACTGTGAGTTTTAAGACAACTCATGAGGAATATCCCTTAATCGATGGGAAAACAACCTTTTATCTTTGCATGCAAGGAAAGTGTGGCTCTCCCATTCAAGATTTTGAAGAGATTCAAAAAGCCCTTGTGTCTCTATAGACTTCCGTGCTATACCGTAAGGGAAATAACAAAGATTGATTATAGGGATAGGTTCATGGATAAAAGTACTCTTGGAGATTACTCCATTATCAAGCAAATTGGTCAAGGAACTTTAGGGAATGTTTATCTAGCTGAGCACCGCTTTGTCAAGCAGCAATATGTTTTAAAAGTTCTTCCAGAAGAGCTTTCAACTGACCGGAAATTTATTCAACGGTTTGAAAAAGAGGTCGCAACTCTTGCGAAGCTTGACCACCCCCATATTGTAAAAACGCACAACATCTCATTTGCTGAAGGGTATTATTTTTTAGTTAACGATTGCATTGTTGATTGCTTTGGAGAGACGACAAACCTCACCCAATACCTAAGCGTTAATAAGCAGAGTCTGAATGAAAATGAGATTTTAGAGCTTTTAAAACAAGTGGCATCCGCTTTAACTTATGCACATAAGATTCAACTAGGGGGGGCTCCTCTTGCTCATCGAGGGATCAAGCTCAATAACATCTTGATAGGAAAGGGGGAGAGGGGACTCCACGTTTATCTCTCTGATTTTGGCCTTTCTCATATTGTAGGTGAGGGAGCTGTTTTGACCCGCATGTATAAAAACCTTGCCGATGTCCTTTCTCTTGATCTGTCGCAGTCAACTTTTACAAAGCCAGGCGAAGACCAATACATGACAGGAGCGTTTGATTCTGGAAAGCTTTCAAAGCTTCACGCCTCTTTTCTTCAAACCTATCACTTTTTAGCTCCAGAACAGAAAATTTACCGTGAAAAACCTGTCGGCCCTAAGGCTGATGTCTATGCATTTGGTATTTTAGCTTACTTTTTGTTAATGCACTCATTTCCAGAGGGAAATTTTTATCTCCCTTGCGAAATCTATCCAGATTTCCGTTTGAACTGGAACGATTTGATTCAGGAGTGTCTCAGGCCTGATCCAAATAAGCGTCCCGATTCCTTTCTAAAGGCTTTGGAAAAACTCTCAAAACCTCAAGAAAAGAAAGGTTTTCCTACTTCTGAGGAAGATATTTTAGATTGGGATGATAAGGGAGAGATTGCTCAAGAGATAGAAGAAGAGGGGGGGATTGCCGTTGCAATAGAAAAAGAAGAAGTCACCCCAGAGCAAACAAAGCTCCTTCACCAAGTCTCAGAGATGGTCCGTGGCAACGCAAAACCTGTTTTAAAACCTCAAGAAATCAAAAGACCTGAATACGACCCTGATCCTGCGGCTGCCTTCCATGTTGATAGCACGGTTGCCCGCTATGTTCCCCAAGAAGAAGAGGTCAAAAATATCGAGCCGATTCAAACCGATATGGTGGTGATTGAAGGGGGAGACTACTACCGGGGAAGTGATGAGGGGGGACGGGATGAGCGCCCTCGCCACCAAGTGAAACTCTTAAGTTTTGCTCTAGATGTTCACCCTGTAACGAATGAGCAATTTGCCCGCTTTTTAGAGGTTATGGGAGGAGAAAAGGATTCGAATAATAATGATATTATCCTCCTTCGGGAGTCTCGAATTCGACGTCATGGAGGAAAATTATCGATCGAATCAGGATATTCTAAACATCCAGTGATCGGTGTGACCTGGTATGGAGCTATTGCCTACGCCAAGTGGGTTGGAAAACGCCTTCCAACTGAAGCGGAGTGGGAAATTGCTGCTTCAGGAGGGGAGGAGATGATGTATCCTACAGGAGCTAGCATTGAACGGACTCAAGCCAACTTCTTTAGCTCCGATACAACAGCTGTTAAAAGTTATCCCCCTAATACCTTCGGCCTGTACGATATGGTGGGGAATGTCTACGAATGGTGTCAAGATTGGTATGACTACAACTATTACGAAGTTGCTATGCAACGCCCTGACAATCCAAAAGGGCCGCTCCAAGGGGTCTACCGCGTTTTAAGAGGGGGGTGCTGGAAAAGTCTTAAAGATGACCTCCGATGTTCCCATCGTCATCGTAACAATCCTGGCATCGTTAATCGGACTTATGGATTCCGATGCGCTGCAGATGTCAATGAGTAAAGGTGCGCCCATTAGTAAAGATCGCTCATTTACCATCTCTGGATTTGTGGTATGGGGCATTTGCGCCCTTTACTTCCTCTATGAATTTTTGCTTCGAACAATCATCGGAACCTTTCAACACCCGATTATGTATGATCTGAAGCTAACCTCCTTTAAGTTTTCGATCTTATAAAAAAGGGGAAATCATTGGTGAAATTACAGATCCTTTTGGGCATGATGTTTCAAAAAAAGTTACAGCACCTCAAGAAGGGATCGTGGTCGGGATTAATACAACCCTTCTCATTCATGAGGGTCTGCAAATCTTTAAAATTGCATCATTCTTAGATTATGAAAAGGCAGAAAATATCATCGAAAAATGGGAGAAAAGTCAGCCAGAGGTGTAAAGAGAATGAGCCTATCCCGATAATCTATCCACCCAGTATTTGATAAGGCTAAAATTCAAGAATCCTTTCCAGTAATCTAATTTTCTTTCCCAACGCACAACAAGTCGTCTGAACTTTCTTTGAAGCCATGA
>JAGROK010000098.1 GCA_020440285.1 Chlamydiia bacterium
ACCCCTCTTGATAAGTATACCCGAGGTGAGGGATGGCGAATGGCTGTCATCTTAAATGGCTCTATTGTAAATACAGCAACGGTCTCTTCTCCCTTAAGAGATAGTGTGTCTATTTCAGGTAGCTTTACGCAGCGGGAAGCAAATCGTTTGGAAGCAGATTTAAAGGCAGGATCACTAACATTTGCCCCCCATATTTTATCGGAGAAAAATGTTAGTCCAGAACTAGGATTAAGAGATCGAGCGATGGGAATTATTGCAACGATTGTTGCGCTAGTCCTTGTGATCCTTGTGATGGTTGGTTACTACCGCTTTGCTGGCTTTATTGCCTCTATTGCTGTTCTTTTCAATCTCCTTATCATTTGGGCAACCCTCCAAAATATCTCGGCAACCGTTACTCTAGCTGGGATTGCAGGAATCATCCTGACAGTTGGAATGGCTGTCGATGCTAATGTCCTTGTCTTTGAGCGTATCCGAGAAGAATTTGCTGTTTCTGGTCGCATCGCGTCAGCTGTGCACGCGGGTTACAAAAAAGCTTTTTCTGCCATCTTGGACTCCAATGTCACAACGATCATCGCAGCACTCATTTTACTTCACTTTGACTCTGGCCCGATTAAGGGGTTTGCTGTGACCTTAATCATCGGAATCGCCTCCTCGATGTTTACGGCTCTTTTCTTAACCCGTTATTTCTTCGGCGGATGGGTAGAAAATCCGAAGAACAAAGTACTTAAGATGTCTAACTGGATTAAGAAGACCGACTTCAACTTCTTAAAGTATGGAAAGGTCAGCTTATACTCGACCATTGCAGTTGCTTTAGTAGGAGGCTATTTACTTGTCTCTCAAAGAAGTACGATGCTTGGAATGGACTTTACAGGGGGATACTCTGTTTCCCTTGAAGTTGAAGCGAAAGATATTAATGGAGACTATCAAAATGCAGTTGAAAAGGCTTTGATTGCTGCCGGTGCAACCGCGCAAGATTTTCAAGTGCGCTCTTTATCCCCAGCAAACAATATAAAGATTCTATTAGGCCGCAGTTTAGATCAAACAGGAAAGCCCTTTTACAATATGCCTCTTGAAACTGACAAGAAAGGGGTTTCTTTCCCTTATCAAAACAACCCTCGCTTGGTATGGGTTGTTGATGCTTTAGAAAAAAATGGTCTGACACTGACACCACAAGCCATCAAGCAGCTTGAAAGCAACTGGACGAGTATTAGTGGGCAAATGTCAAATGCAATGCGAAATAATGCAATTCTTGGCTTATCGATTGCTCTCCTTTGCATTTTAGCCTATATCACCTTCCGCTTTGAATTTAAGTATGCGATTAGTGCAACCCTCGGTCTTGCAATCGATGTAGCGATTACCATGGCTTTTGTCAGCATTCTTCATGCTCTTAAAGTCCCTGTTCAAATTGATTTGAATACGATCGCCGCTTTGATGACAATCATTGGATATTCTTTAAATGATACGATCATTATCTTTGATCGAATTCGTGAAGATCTCAAAAGGATGCGTAAACATTCATTTAAAGATGTTGTAAACCATGCCCTTAACGTCACCCTAAGTCGAACCGTTATGACATCAGGAACAACCCTTGTTGTCTTGCTTGCTCTCTTGTTTTTAGGAGGGAGCGCTATTTTCGGTCTCTCATTGGTCATGGTGATTGGTGTTATTTTTGGAACTTTTTCTTCTCTATTTATCGCTGCACCCCTTCTTCTTTTCTTCCATAAAAAGGAGAGGTCTAAGGCTGAAAAGATAGCAATGCATGAAAATTAACGTGGCAAAAGCCCGTTAAAAGTGGTAGACTTTTAATAAACAAAGCAGAGAACTTTCACTTTGAAAGAGGTAGAAGAAGAACACCAAAACCTTCTATGGGTTTATCCTGAAAACAAACAGGAATGGCACCAGAAGATCGTTAGTGAATTTAACATTCACCCTGTGACTGCACAGGTCCTTGTTTCTAGAGGTTTTGAAACCTTCGAAGAAATCTACGATTACCTGTATGCAAAACTCCCCAACCTTCATTCTCCCGATCTATTCATGGACATGGATAAAGCTGTTGATCGCATTGTTCATGCTCTTGAAAGAAATGAGAATATTTTGATTTATGGTGACAATGATGTCGATGGGATTACAGGAACCACCCTTTTAGTCGAATTTATCCGCCTCTTAGGAGGAAATTCTTATTACTACGTCCCTCATCGGACAACCGCAAGTCCCTCCATGATCACTGATGCAATCTCCTATGCTATAGAAAAGGAGTGCAAACTTCTTATCACCGTCGACTGTGGCATCACGGCTGCAAGGGAAATTGAAGAGGTTGTAAAAAATAATATCGATGTCATTATTTCTGATCACCACGAACCAACCGATAAAATCCCGAATTGTATTGCCACTCTCAACCCTAAGTTGATCAATAGCACCTATCCTAACCGCGACCTTACAGGTGTTGGGGTAGCCTTTAAACTTGCTCACGCCCTCACTAACCATTTGGTTTCAAATGGAAAGATTAGTCCTTCCATGATTGACCTAAAGCGTTTCCTAGATTTAGTGGCTCTTGGAACGATTGCTGATATGGGAACCCTTAAAGGGGAAAACCGCGTCCTTGTTCGTTATGGTCTCCGTCAATTTTCTGAAACGCGTCGTGTGGGAATCGTCAAACTCATGGAGATTTGCGAGGTCAAACCCTCAGAAGTCAGCACTACCGATATTGCATCAAAAATAGCTCCTCGATTGAATAGTTTAGGAAGAATTGCTGATCCGATGAAGGGTGTTGAGCTCATGCTTATCCACGATTCAGTTGAAGCCACTCATTTAGCTCAAGAGCTTGACGATAATAATACACAAAGGCAACAAATCGAAAGAAGAGATACAGACGATGTAGAAGCCTATATCGAATCTCACCCCCAAATCTTGCAGGAAAAGGCCCTCGTTCTCCACTCAGACAAGTGGCACCCGGGAATTATTCCCATTATTGCCGCCCGAATCTCCAAGCTTTATAACCGCCCCACCCTCATCATTGCAGTCGAAGGAGGGATAGGAAAAGGCTCGATTCGAACAATTCCTGAATTTCCCCTCCTCCCCTCAATGCGAAAAAACCATGATCTCCTTATGAACTTTGGAGGACATGATTTTGCTGCTGGACTTATGATCAAGGAAGAAAATATCTTAAAGTTTAAAAAGGCCTTTATCGCAAGTGCTAATAAAGTGCTCAATAATGATGACCTTCTTCCAAAACTTCACCTAGACGCACGGGTCGAATTTAAAGACCTTACTTTCGAACTCCTCGATTCAATGCAGCTTTTAGAGCCTCATGGAACAGGGAACCCCCCTCCAATCCTTTACACCGACGTGACACAAGCATGGCCTCCAAAGGTCGTCGGCAAAACCCATCTGAAGCTCTACCTCGAGCAAGATGATCGGATGTTAGAAGGGATCGGCTTTGGCTTAAGTGAACACCGAAGCAAACTCACAAAGAAAAACCTCAAGCTCCAAATTGCCTTTACCCCTCATGTTAATGTCTTTCTCAATAAATCAAGCATTCAGCTGCTCATCAAAGACTTTAAGATTAAACAGGACTAGGGCGTGTCATCAATTAAAACAAGCTGAAAGAGATGTTCCTCAGGGCTAACGCATTAAAATTTGCCCACTCAATTTTCCATAGGAAAAGCTATAAAGCAGCGAAGTGTAATTGATGTCACGCCCTAAAAAAAACTCTAGCTGCATGCAGCTAGAGTTTATAAGAAATATTTTTGAATCGATTAGAATGTTTGTCCCATCCCCGATTCCAAATTAGAAGGTCCCTCTCCTCTCTTTTTTTGGAAACGCGTTAAAGCGATTACATCGCTTCGTGTTCAGAGCTTCGGCTTAAGTACTTTTCCTGATACTCTTTAATGTCATCAGTATGAAT
Organism: Chlamydiia bacterium; assembly: GCA_020440285.1. Classification (GTDB taxonomy): domain Bacteria; phylum Chlamydiota; class Chlamydiia; order Chlamydiales; family Simkaniaceae; genus Neptunichlamydia. The sequence goes on from JAGROK010000098.1 coordinate 3,905, forward strand.
AACCCAAGCAGCTCCTTTTCGCGTTGCTTTTAACATGCCAATCCTTGTTGCATAATAGATTTTCTGCGCAGGAACGCCGAGCATCTTAGCAGCTTGGTTAACAGAGTAAAAGCCTTTATTGTTATCGAAAAGAAGTTCGCCTTCATAAGTCGATTTAGTCCTCGAATACTTATTAAGACGATATTCTTCTAAATCATCCAAATCAATAGTCCATCGAGTCGAGTCTTTACGTGCTCTAAGCTTGTTTTGCTTAATCGCAACATAAATGGCTTGTCTCGTCACACCATTAATGCGCGCAGCTTCTGTAATCGAAACCACTTTTCTTGGAGACGCAAGTTCCCCATTGTTGTTGTTTTCCATATCCATGTTTTCTCCTCAATCCAAACAAATCCACTAAAAATCAGTCTTTTGGATAGTTCCCAAAAAAAACCGAATTTTAACAGTTTGTTAATATTTCTAAGTCTTTAGGTATTCTATTATTACAAAAAATTGAGTTGAAATCAATCTATTTCTCTTTACTTTTTCACAAATTTTTGATTTAGATAGGATTATGAAAAAAAATAATTCGAGTAGCGTACAAATTATTTGAATAAATTAGACTTAAACCCTTGATTTGCTGTAAGATGTATGCAGTATAATCACTCCGATTAAGGACCCACAAAAATGCTAATTAAACGACTAATACTGAGCATCTTAGTTCTATTTCTATCGGTTTTTGCCGAGGCAAAGCCCCCAGAACTCACCCCTTCAATGACCCACAAAAAGGCCGAAGAAATCCTCAAGGGGCACGTCTCCCACAAAGAGCTCACTCCTGAAATCAGCCGAAGAGCCCTCAAAAACTTCATAGATGAGCTGGATCCCACTAAAACCTATCTCTTGGAAAATGAGGTCGAAAAATGGGAAGAGCCAAAAGAAGAGCTTTTAGTCACCCTTGTGAGCTCCTACAAAAAGGAGAATTTCGAGATTTTTGAAGACATCTACGAGGTGATGATTCAAGCCATCGCTCGCAGAAATGCGTTAGAAACCAAAATAGACACTCTCTCCCTGCCAAAAGACGCAAAAGCGTCTGATTTTAAAGATCTTAAGTGGGCAAAAAGTGAAAAAGAGCTTGAAGAGCGCCTTTTAGCTCTCCGGGCACTTCAACTAGAGACGGCTGAGCAACTTGAAATTGAGTCGAAAGAGCAGTTTATGCAACGCCTTTCGAAAAGGAGAATCAACAGAGAAGATGAGATTCTCCAAGAAGGGAAAAAAAAGCTCCAAAAAAGGCAGCTTTTTGCCTACTTCCTAAAGAGCATGTGCAACGCCTTAGATAACCACACCGTCTACTTTACCCCTCAAGAGGCAAATCAGTTCATGATCCAGGTGCAACAACGGTTGTTTGGGATTGGGGCACAACTTCGAGATGATTTAACAGGTTTTACCCTCGTCCGCCTACTGGAAGGGGGGCCTGCACTCCAAGGGGGAACTCTAAAAGTAGGAGATAAAATCATTGCAGTTAACCACGAACCTGTTGCAGGGATGGATATTGTTGAAGCGGTCGATTTAATTCGTGGACCAAAAGGGACAGCCGTTGGGCTTACCATTCTTCGTGAATCAGGAGAAGGTGAAAATAAAAAATCTGAAAAGTTTGATATCGAAGTCATCCGTGATGAAATTGTTTTAAAGGAAACCCGTTTTGAAGCTGATAAAATCCCCTATGGGAACGGAGTGATTGCTCATATCCGTCTCTTTTCTTTTTATCAAGACCCTAACGACTCTTCAGCTTCCGATATTAGACACGCTCTAGATGAAATTAAGAAAGAACACCGTCTTGAAGGAGTCATTTTAGATCTACGTGGAAACGCCGGAGGACTTCTTCCTCAAGCTGTTGCAGTCACCGGCCTCTTCATCAAAAAAGGGGTTGTGGTCTCCATCAAAGACTCTGGGGGAAATATCCAACATCTCCGTAATTTTGATGATAACACTGCGTGGGATGGCCCCTTAATTGTTTTAACAAATAAGGGAAGTGCCTCTGCTGCTGAAATTGTAGCTCAAACTTTAAAAGACTATGGGAGAGCCCTTCTAGTAGGTGATCCCTATACATGGGGGAAAGGGACCTATCAAACCTTTACCCTAGATTCAGGAAACGTCGACAAGGTGAATCCCCAAGGCGAATACAAAGTCACTCGGGGCCTTTATTACACCGTCTCAGGGAAAAGTCCTCAACTTACAGGGACAAAAGTTGATATCGAAGTTCCAGGAGGCCTTAACGAACTAGAAATTGGAGAGTCTTTCGCAAAATTCCCTCTAGAAAACGATGAAATCCCCCCAAACTTCGTTGACAACCTAACCGATGTCCACCCTTTCCATAGGGGAAAAATGATGCGAATGTATAAAAAGAACCAACAACCTCAAATCGATCTTTATGGAAAGCACCTGGATCTTTTGAAAAAAAATTCAACCCATCGGATCGAGCAAAATAAAAACTATCAAAACTTCCTTAAGGAAGTGCGCAAGGAAGAGCATGACGTTGACTCCTCAGAAAAATATGGGCAAAACGACCTTCAATTTGAAGAGTCTGTCAACATCATGAAAGATCTAATTCTTCTTGAAAAAATCGAAGCCCCTTCATTGCAGCAAACTGGTAGCTAATAATTGGGGAGATGGGTAAAATGGCATTCTTTTAATTTATTTTGAAGAGCTATGGAAGTCCGCACACGCATTGCCCCATCCCCTACTGGAGACCCTCATGTTGGCACTCCTTATATGTCCCTTTTTAATCTGATTTTTGCAAAACACCATGGGGGAAAGTTTTTGCTTCGGATCGAAGATACTGATCAATCTAGAAGCCGTCCAGAATACGAAGAAAGTATCTACAACGCTCTCAAGTGGCTCGGAATTGAGTGGGATGAAGGGCCAGATATTGGAGGTCCTTACGCCCCTTATCGACAATCAGAACGTACAGAAATCTATCGAGAGTACTGCCAAAAACTTCTCGATGCAGGACATGCCTACAAGTGCTTCGCAACCCCTGAAGAGCTGAAAGAAATGAGGGAGATCGCAGCAAAATCGGGCAAGCGGATGGGGTATGATCGTCGCTATCGAAACCTAAGCCCCGAAGAAATCAAAGAGAGGGAAGATGCTGGAGAGTCCTATGTTGTTCGCCTTAAAGTTCCCCTCACAGGGGAATGCGTTTATGAGGATCTGACAAAAGGACGAATCACCACTCCTTGGAGCGATGTTGATGATCAAATCCTTTTAAAATCGGATGGATTTCCCACTTATCATTTGGCCAATGTCGTCGACGATTACTTAATGAAAATTACTCATGTCATACGTGGCGATGAATGGATGGCTTCGACACCCAAACACGTTCTCCTTTATGATCTATTTGGATGGGAGCGACCGAAGTTTATGCATATGCCTCTTCTTCTTGGTGCCGATGGAAAGAAGTTATCAAAACGAAAAAACCCAACCTCTGCTTTTTATTATAAAGAAAGTGGTTATCTTCCCGATGCTTTTGTCAACTTCTTAACTCTCATGGGATATAGTATGCCCGAGGATAAAGAGATTTATACCCTTGATGACATCATTAAAGATTTCTCCGTTGAGCGAGTCGGGGTTTCAGGGGCCTTTTTCGATGTCAAAAAACTCGATTGGATCAACCAGCAATATCTCATTAATAATATCCCCGAAAAAGATCTCTGGGAAAAAATTAAAGAGTGGGGTTTTTCTGATGAGCGGATGGCAAAAATCATCCCCCTTATCCATACCCGAATCAAAACTTTTGGTGAGTTTATGGAGCTCTGCCAATTTCTCTTTATCAATCACATCGAATACACCGAAGAGCTTCTCTGCCCAAAAGGAACTACAAACGAAACATCTGCTGAGATTCTCCAATGTATGATTTGGAGCATGGAAGAGAAAGAAAATTGGGGACGAGAAGGATTTGAAAGCGCTTCACGAGAGATGGCCTCTCTGTTTGATGTGAACCATAAAAAAGTAATCATGAGGATTCTCTTTGCAGTGATTACCGGAAAACATCAAGGACCTCCTCTATTCGATTCTGTCTCTATCTTAGGAAAAGATCGAACACGTGCACGCCTCTTAAATGGAATCGAGTTTTTAGGAGGGATTTCTAATAAAAAAATGGCTAATCTGAAGAAGATGTGGGATGGAAGGACTCCTCAGGACAAGTAACTTCTTCATCGAGCGTGTCCGTAACAATATAATGGGGATTGTAGCCACTTGAAGCACACCCGAAGAGAAAAAGAAGTAAGCCCAATAAGACACTAAGTTTCATACTCTCTATTTACATGACCAAGTATAATAAAGACAACCCATTCCCCGCTAAAATCATCGAGCGCTACATCTTAAATAAAAAAAGCTCTACGAAAAAAACTTACCACCTGACTTTAGATCTTACCGATTCCCATATCAACTTTAAAGCAGGAGATGCCATCGCGATTTTTCCTGAAAATCCCTTAGAGGAGGTCGATGCCCTACTCGAGGTACTAAGCCAAAGTGGAAATGAAGAGATCACCGATCCTCGCTCAGGA
>JAGROK010000099.1 GCA_020440285.1 Chlamydiia bacterium
ACATGAAGCCAGCTTCGCTCTCCGCGCTTCATTTTCAATGAAAATCTTCTGTCCAATTATTACTATTTTAAACTAATTCAGCTATATTACTATTTTAAACTAATTCAGCTATACCGCTCGCGGGTCAAAACTTTGGAATTTCCCAAAGTCAGCGCTTGGGATTTAACTCTATCGAAGCAGTCTCCTATCCAAGAGATAGGAGCGATGCAGATAGGGTTAAAGATCAAGAGTCGTAAACAGGGAAAAACCAAGTTTTGAATCATGAGCGGTATAATTGCTTTGTGCATTGGAAAACAGAAGAAGAGGGGCCTAGCACCCTTCAAAAAGTTTGATCACTTCTTCTTTTGTCTTTGCATTCATGAGACTTTTTCGCCTTTCCTCATCTTTAATTGCAAAAGTCAAATGAGAGAGGATCTTAAGATACTCGGTCTGTTGATTTGCGGGCCCCCCGATCATAAAGATGAGCTGAATAGGAACGTCATCAGGAGCCCCCCATTCAACCCCTTCGCCCCCTTTCTGAAGGCCAATTGCTAAAAAGAACCGACTAAGTGTTGGAAGTTTTGCATGAGGGATCGCAACCCCCATTCCAATTCCTGTTGAAGCAATCTCTTCCCGTGCAAGAAGTGCTTTTAGAAAATCTTTTTTATCAGCAAGCTCACCTGCGTCAGCAAGGGCTTCCACAAGCTGCTCCAGTGCTTTATCTCGACTTTTTGTTTCTAGAAAGGAGATGACTCCCCCTTCGATAAGTTCTGCAAGGGTCACTTTGTATCCTTTGGGGTTAAAGAAACTATTAATGCGTTCCAGTATGGCCAAAACCACCCTCCCCTCTTTCTGTAGATTGAAGGACTTTTTCCTCCCTATAGCGGGCCTGAATAATAGGAGCTAGAACAATTTGTGCAATACGCATTTTTGGGGTAATGGTAAAGGGCTCTTTCCCATGATTAATCAAAATAACCCCCACTTCTCCTCGATAATCAGAATCAATTGTCCCAGGAGTGTTTAAAACTGTTACCCCATTTTTAAGGGCAAGTCCACTTCGAGGGCGCACCTGAATTTCAAACCCTTTAGGAATTTCCATCCGAATTCCGGTTGGAATTAAACGACTTTCGCCCGGATTAACGATGATGTCTTGGGTAATAAAAGCGCGGATATCCGCTCCCGCGGCCTCTTTTGATCCGTAGGTGGGGAGCTCTGCCCCCTCTTCTAGTTTTATGGGGACATCTTTCTCTTTCATGGTTTATTCACTTTTATCATGTTCTTTTCCCGCTCTTTTTGGGAAAGAGCGATCAGATCATCAAGCTTTTCTCTATCGACTTTTTTACCATCTTTTTTGGAAAGCTCTTGATTGTCACACAAAAACTGAATGAAAAAGGTTAGTTTTTCCTTAAGCTCAGATCGCTTAACGATGCAATCAACCATCCCTTTTTCAAGGAGAAACTCTGATTTTTGCGCTGTATCGGGAAGCTTTTCCCGAATCGTCTGCTCCACCACTCGAGGTCCTGCAAACCCAATTAAAGCATCAGGCTCAGCAATGATGATATCTCCAAGAGATGCAAACGAAGCAGTCACTCCCCCTGTTGTCGGATTGGTTAGGACAGAGATAAAGGGAAGCTTTTTATTATGAAGTTTTGCAAGTGCAGCAGAGGTCTTTGCCATCTGCATCAGAGAGTAAATCGACTCTTGCATCCGCGCTCCACCAGATGAAGAGACAAGAATCACAGGGAGCTTTTTCTTGATCGCATGCTCAATTAGAAGGGTAATCCTTTCACCCACAACCGATCCCATGGATCCCCCCATGAACCCAAAGTCCAGAACCCCTAACGCTACTTCTCTTCCACCTATCTCACAGGTTCCTGTAAGGATGGCCTCATTGCGCCCCGTTTTCTTTTCTGCTTTAGTGAGCCTTTCCCTATAAGGCTCTGAGTCAACAAAGTCTAAAGGATCTGTTGCTTCAATTTCTCCAAAAAGTTCGGTAAAGGTCTCTTCATCTGCAAGAAGATCCACTCGCTGCAACGCTGAAATTCGATAGTGGTGATCACATTTTGGACAACAATTATGATTCGACTGCAATTCATTTGCGTGAATCATCTCCTCACATTTTGTGCACTTGATCCAACCACTAAACCCATCTTTCTTCGTCGACTCGACTTGTACCATCCGTTTTCGACGTGTAAAAAGATTTAAAAAATTCATACCGACCTGTCTTGGTTAAGTATTTGCCCAAAGATTACCAAACCGCTCAAAAGAACACAACCTTGATCAATCCAAACTCAAATTTTTAATTTGAGAGCCTTCTGGGTAATCGGCCCTATCGAGGTCATTTTCATCCCTTTAGGGATCTTGTCAAAGACTTTTAAAAAAGCATCGACCGTCGATGGGCTCGTAAAAATTATCTCATCAAAATCGGTCAATTCAGGCTTTATAGGAGGAATTTTAACCTTCGTATCATACAAACAAAGGCGTTGATGACGCACTCGGCGCATCATCAGTTCATGGAGAAGAAGGGGGCGAGCCCCTGAAGATTGAGGGAGTAATACGTACGCATCATCAAGCTCTTCCATAGCAAGTAAAGAAATCACCCCTTCCTGCATCTCTTCTTCTGCTACCTTATCGACTTTTACCCCCCTCTTTTCTAATTCCTTTGCAGTGACTTTTCCTACAGCAAAAATCTTCCCACCCTTTATCTTTAATCCATAAAAAGCTAAACAATCAAAAAAAACACGGACCCCATTTTTACTTGTAAAAATGATATGGGTAAAATCTGGAAGATCTGCCATGACACTTTTAAACTCAAATCCCTGAAAGTCTCTCGGCACGATTTCAATAAGGGGAAGGTGAAACGTCCCCTCTTTTTTATCTGTTCCTAGATAAAGGGCTTTTCTTTTTTTCCGAATATCTATCGGCTTAAATAGCTCCTCCATCTTTTGATCCCCCTCTCTCGCAACGACCGCCAGTTGCCCCTGAAAAGGGGCAGTATCCCCTGGAAGAGAGATTCGGTTTCTCCCTGTCAATCCTAACCGAACAAGGGCTGCTTCAGCAACGACCAATCCATCCACCTCCCCTGCATCAAGCTTTTCAAGTCGCCTATCTACAGGCCCCCGCACCTCTTTGCATAGTAGATCAGGTCTAAGCTTTTTAAGAATGTGGTTTCTCCTCCGAGATGATGACCCAATCACCGCCCCACTTCTTAAACCTTCAAACGACTCACCCTCCCTCATCACTAAACTATCACTTTGGTCAACACCCTGAGTCAAAGCAACCATCTTCAGCCCCTTCGGAAGAGGTTCAGGCAAATCCTTTGCTGAATGAACCCCTATATCGCATACTCCCTTAAGGACCATCTCATCGATCTCGCGGGTAAAAAAATCGGTCTTTTCCATCGGTCCAAGAGGAGAGACCAAGTCTTGATCTCCAGTTGTTTCAACCCATAGACAGTCATAATCGACCTTCAGTTCCCCCATGACCTCTTCAACTTGTCGCCTCGATAACTTAGATCCCCGCGCCCCCACTTTTAGGTTCATGGCTTGTGACTCCCTGGTAAACTTTATACCGCTCACGATTCAAAACTTGGTTTTTCCCTGTTTACGACTCTCGATCTTTAACCCTATCTGCATCGCTCCTATCTCTTGGATAGGAGGCTGCTTCGATAGGATTAAACCTCAAGCGCTGACTTTGGAAAATTCCCAAGTTTTGAACCACGAGCGGTATATCCTCGAGCCTATACAAATTTTTCTAAAAAATCAACCTCTCTTTTGAATCTGATATGATAATAATTTTAAACGTTTAATTAATTACTGTTTTCTTTATAATACTTTCACAGTTTATTTAATTTTAAGGATTTTGTTATGGAATTTACAGGAAAAATTTCACCATTTAGAAGCGCTTTGAACGAATCGCTTGAGCCTCTTGAAAATAGAAAGAGAAACTTGGAAACAGAAGAAGGCTCTCAAAAAAAGCCTCGTTTAACAAAGGGCTCTGCTACCGTAAAGGTATTTCAATTCGATGAACCACTATCTGACAATCCAATAATAGAAAAAGCAACAGCTATTGCGCAACAAAGCATTGATAGGAAATCTCCCAAAACCAATTGTAATCCAATCTCTAACCTTGCCTCAGAAAAAAAAGATGGACCTAAAGCACAACCATCTATTGACGCTTCTCTATACCTAGAACAGCTAATCGACCAGATTAAAACTAGTACGAACAACATCAATAAAGAGCTAATCAACCAGATTGAAGAAGATGTGAGAACAATCAATTTTTCTAGAGAATATGAAGCAGATTTTCTAGCAGTTGCAAATTACAATGAGGTTAATAGAATATTTCTTAATCTTATGAAGATTGATATCGCGTATTTTATCAAAAAAACAGATCTGAAGTCCCCTGAGCATGAAGAAAGCTTAGATCTGTTGTACAAAAAAGCAATGAATGGTGTTATCGACCAATTGCTTCTTAAAGTCGCAATAGACAATCTAACCTCTTTAAGAGAAGCAGAAAAAAACCCAGATAAAGCTACTGAGGTAAGGAAGCGCGCTTTAAAGTTAACGCCGATTCAAAACCCCAAAGAGTTTAGAAAAGAAGCCTTGCAAGAGTTGAAAGATTTTCTAGACCTTCCAGACTTTTCCATGTTCGAAGAAACTCGCAAGCTCGCCAATCTCAATAAAGAACATTTTCAATGTACATCCAATATAATCAAAGGCTTTTCAATTGTTAAAATGCTTGCTTCGTAAATACGGAACCCTTTGTGAGGGGGCTTTTCGCACCCCTCACACTATCTTTCCAGATTAAGTTGCCATCTCATGACAAAATCAAGATAACGAACTTCTGTACCAAAGCAGGGAACAGCTCTCCCTTCATGATTTTTAAAACCAATAATTTGAACCATTCCTGCTTCAGGAGACTCACATCTTAAAAAGGGGACAAAAAAGCGCCCTACATCATTCGGTTCTACATCTACACAATCACCTGTTGTTCCTTCAACTGTAACCATGACAACAAACATATCAACCAAAACGTCTGTCTGATTAACTAACTCAACTTCTTGATAAAGGTTGGAAAGCTGAGTAATTGGAGCAATCGACCGTTGATTATAGATAGAATAGTTCACTCTTTTCCTTTCTGTTTTTTTAAAAGAGCGAGAGTTTACAAAATAAAAGCCTTAAGACGCAAGGGATTTCCTAAACTTCGATTCACAATTGGCAGAGATTTATGGTTTATGACTCTTCGGTAAAAAATGCTTGTAATTGACAATCTTTATCTCATCAACATATGGAAGATCATCTCCTTGATAAACAAGGAAACCTTGATCCCCTTTTTCCATAAATTGCTCCATCGGTTCGATCATTTTCTTTCGAAAGGTTGCGCTATTTTTTACCTCGATGAGTTGGCGACTAGAATGGTCTTCAATGATCAAATCAATTTCAAGTCCTCGTTGTTGCTTGTAAAAGGAAAGAACATGGGGTCGAGGAAGATTAATCATCTCTTTCCAAACTTCAGCAATAATATAATTCTCAAAAAGAGCTCCCGCCATGGGACCTCTCTCAAACAACTCTCTTGTTGAAATTCCACAAAGATAGGTAACAAGTCCGTTATCGTAAAAATAGATCTTTGGACTCTTCACGATATTTTTTCTCCTATTCTGAGTATAGGAAGGAAGGAGAAAAATAATGTAGGAAGCTTCGAGAACAGAAATCCATTTCTTAATCGTTGAAACAGCAACCCCCAGATCATTTGCAAAGCGAGACATATTTAATACACTTCCAACACTCGCCGCTAAAAGCATAATGAGCTTCCTAAACTCTCTAGAATCTATCCAAGTAAAGTTTTGAATGCTATACTCTACCCTTCTTAACACCTAGGGAGGTAATATGGCTGGATTTCAGTGTTTATCAGACAAGCAGTGGCAGCTCATTGAAAGTCTTATCGATCAC
>JAGROK010000004.1 GCA_020440285.1 Chlamydiia bacterium
AAATTCAAATACAGAAGTTTGAAGAGGACTTTTCTCCTGGAATGGAATTTTTACAAGCGCTCCTTAAAAAGGTTCCGATTCACGTCCTTCCCAATTGGTACCCAATTCCTAGGACGTCAAATAATATTTTTAACTCCCTTATCGAAAAATACCTTCAAACCCCTCAAACCTTCCAAAGGTATCTAGCAGAGCTTAACCTTGGAGATCCAGTTCTTAATGGGATTATCACCGATCTATTTGGCTCTCCCGATTACAAGATATATTCGGAAGAGATCCGAAAGAAATACGATCTATCGGAAGAAACTTTTGAAGAACATCTTCTCTATTTAGAATTTAATCTTATTTGCTGTCTTGTCTACGAGAAGAAAGAGGGAGAATGGGTAGAGGTCGTCACCCTTTTTAAGGAATGGAAAGATTACCTAAACTTTCTAAAGGAAAGTCAGCCAAAGGAAATCGGTGAAAAAAGTGAGGTAACTCGAACCCGCCCCCACGATTTTTCATTTGCTGAGGACATGTCAACAGTTCTTGCCCTTGCGATGGCAAAGCCCCTATTTGTCCGTCTTGACCAAGATGAACAGTGGTCCTTTGAAAAAGGGGGAATCCCCCATATAACTAAACAATGCAAGGGTTTTAATCTAAAAACAGAAGAGGGAGCTCTCCATTTCCACCAATACATGGGGAATGTGATCCAAAAACTCCTTTTCTTAAAGCTTGCACGTATTGAAGCTAACCAACTAATCCCAGCTGAAGATGCAGAGGAGTGGTTAACACTCCCTATCGAGAAAAAGGCATTAAACATCTATAAGCAAACGCTCAATCAATATCCTTTCTCAGAGTTTCCAAAAGAGATGTGTACAGAACGGAATATCCACGAAATTGAGAAGAGCATCAGTCGAATCATCGATTCGGGTTGGGTCCTTCTCGAAGAGTTTTTAAATGGAATTATCGCTCCTATTTCTGAAAACAGTAAGATGTCTCTTAAAAAAACGGGGCGGTACTGGAAGTATTCTCTTCCAGATTACTCCAAAGAAGAGCTCGCATTGATCCGCAAAGTGATCTTTCAATGGCTTTTTGAAGGGGGCATTATTGCAACGGGCTCGGTGAATGGGAAAGAGTGTCTCCGCATTACTCCCCTAGGTCAATCGATGTTTGGATAGAAATCCATTCCCATGTTACATGTAGACCATGTTAGACCAAACATTTTCACTTGTCGATATTCCCCGCCTCTTAACCCTCATTTTTTTAGAGGGGGTCCTTTCTGTTGATAATGCCTTAGCAATCGCTGTTATTGTTCGAAGTTTGCCCATTTATCTGAGGCAAAAAGCTCTTTTTATTGGGCTAGTTTCTGCTATTGTTCTACGCGCTTTAGGTGTTTTAAGCGCTGCTTATCTGATTCAGCTATTCTGGGTTCAACTGATTGGAGGGGCATATCTCATTTACCTCTCCCTCTCCCATATTCTTTCTAAAAGACGACTCGGAGGGCAACCCATTAAGGAGCGGAGCTTTTGGAAAACAGTTGTTTTGATAGAGCTGACCGACTTTGTCTTTGCCATCGATTCAATCCTAGCAGGACTCGCACTCATCGGGGTCTCGTTTAGCCATCATGAATTTCCCCCTAAGATTTGGATCGTCTACGTTGGGGGAATATCAGGGCTGATTCTCATGCGATTTGCTGCTCGCCTATTCACCGATCTCATCGACCGCTGCCCCCGCCTAGAGCTCGGAGCTCACTTGATCGTTGGATGGATCGGCCTTAAGCTTTTGCTAGAGGTCCTCTTTAAAGGGCTCCCCTCATGGGCAACTCCCCTTTTCTGGGTTGGAATCGTCCTCTTCTTTGCATTAAGTTTTAAACCTGGTAAGCCAAAAACTGATAAGCATCGATAACACTTCTTTTAGGTTTTTCGTTGTAGCACCGAATCGTCAGTTCAATCGCAGGAGACTCTACCTCCCGAACCTTTTTAATCACCCTTTTTTCAGGTCTTCTTTTTTCTTCAAGAAGATCTAGGAAAGTGCTGACTCTCTCTTCTTCAGACTTGACGGTTTGTACTCGGGTTAAATCCCTTTCATTTTCAATCACAAAATAGCGATACCCATAGTTGGTCGCTACCTCAGATGCCCTTCTAAGGGCAAAGCGACGAACATCTTCTGGATCGGTATCCTCATTTGCTCGAAAAGTGATTGTAAATTGATCAACAGACAGGCGGTAGTCTCCATACCCCTCTCCTAGGAAGTTCTTTGCATGGTAAGTTGTCGCTGTCGAGCATCCCACCATAAGTAGGGCTAGTCCACAAAACAATAGCTTTTTCATTCCAAACCTCATATTTCAACGTCTAGTATATAACTATATCTTCCTTTATTCAAGAAGAAGATTTTCCTTGATGGCAATCAGTTTTCTTGGGAAAATGGGACAAATGACCAAGAAAAGTGAATCTGAATTAGTTTCCAACAGACGTGCACGTCACGATTATGAAATCCTAGAGAGCTACGAAGCTGGGATCGTCCTTCTCGGAACGGAAATTAAATCACTGAGAAACCATGGAGGCTCCCTCCAAGAATCCTACGTCGTCATCGACAAAATGGAGGCCTATCTAAAAGGGGCCTCGATCGCCCCCTACTCCTTTGGAAACATCCATAACCACGAAGAAAAGCGGGATCGAAAACTCCTCCTTCATAGGAAAGAGATCGAAAAGCTCAAGCGCTCTGTCGAGCAGAAAGGGCTCACTATCATTCCCCTTGCCATCTACCTAGCTAAGGGGAGGGCTAAGGTCAAAATCGCTGTTGCCCGCGGGAAAAAGCAGCATGATAAGCGCTCTGCAATCAAAGAGCGAGAGCATAAAAGGGCAATGGAAAGAGCTCTCAAATCTTAAATCGTTAATATTAAGCCTTTTATAAGTTAATTAAATTAT
>JAGROK010000100.1 GCA_020440285.1 Chlamydiia bacterium
GAGATGACTCTGTTGGAGAATTTTATTCGGTTGCCCTTACAAATGGAAAAATGCAAGCCGATACAGGGACAAAAATGATCCACCTCGGGAAGCGGACAAAATCCACCATCATTTCCAAAGGGATCTCAGCAGATGAATCCTCAAATTCTTACCGCGGCCTTGTCCACATTTCATCAAGAGCAGAAGGGGCGCGCAACTTTACGCAGTGCGACTCGATGCTTGTGAAAAATAAGTGTAGTGCCAATACATTTCCCTACATTGAAGTGCATAATGATACCGCAGAGCTCGAACATGAAGCCTCCACATCCAAGATGAATGAGGAGCAACTTTTTTATCTTCAATCTAGGGGAATCTCTCAAGAAGATGCGATTCAAATGATTGTGAATGGATTTTGCGATAAAGTGATCAAAGAGCTTCCTCTTGAATTTGCAGCAGAGGCGCAAAAATTATTAACGTTAAAATTAGAAGGGTCGGTGGGTTAATGTTAGAGATTCAAAATCTTCATGTTGCAGTAGAGGGAAAAGAGATCCTCAAAGGGTTTTCCCTAATGGTTCAGGCGGGGGAGATTCACGCCATTATGGGGCCCAATGGGGCAGGGAAATCGACCCTTGCAAAGGTTCTGGCAGGGCATCCTTCCTATGAGGTTTTGGAAGGGGGCATCACCTTTAGAGGAAAAGATTTATTAGAACTAGACATTGAAGAAAGAGCCCATTTAGGACTCTTCATGGGGTTTCAATATCCCGTTGAAATTCCAGGGGTAAAAAATCGAGAACTTCTCCATAGCGCCTTAAATAGCAAACGGAAAAGTGAAGGAAAAGCTCCCCTTTCTGAGGAAGTTTTTCAAGAGCTTCTCTTCAGTAAGATGAAAGAGATGGAGATAAATCCCATGTTTGCAGACCGCGATGTGAATGGAGGGTTTTCTGGAGGAGAAAAAAAGCGGAATGAGATTTTGCAGATGGCTATTCTTGAACCTTCCCTTGCCGTTCTCGATGAAACCGATTCAGGACTTGATATCGATGCCATGCGCATTGTTGCAGGTGGGGTAAAATCGCAGCTGAAAAAAGACAACGCCCTTATCTTGATCACACATTATCAGAGACTTCTTGATTATATTCAGCCTCAGTTTGTCCATGTCGTGATGGATGGAAAAATTGTTGAAACCGGGGGTGCAGAGCTTGCCCTAAAACTTGAAGAAAAAGGGTATGAGAGGTGCCAATGACCCTTCTTGAAACGTTAGAGCCTTATTTTCAAGAAAATGCTCCATGGAAAAAAGGGGTTTGGGGGGCGCTGTCTGCCTTAGGCCTGCCCACAAAAGGGTGGGATTCTTTTCGTTACATTTCTTTGAAGCAATTAAATACCGGATCGTTTATACTCAAAGATTCTAAAGAAATACACATTTCGAGCGCCGTCGGGATCATTGCCCTCCCCCTAAATTCTGCGATGAGGTCCTACGGCGCTCTTCTTCAAAAAGGGTTTCAAAAATCTTTAAAAGAAGAGATCAACCCTTATGCCCTGTTAAATAGTGCTTTTGCAAATGAGGGGCTTTTTCTCTATATTCCCCCAGGAAAAACGATCGAAATGGAGTGGACCTTCCCAGCACCAGAGGAAGATGCCCTTTTCTCTCCAAAGGTAGAAGTGTTTGTTGGAAAAGGGGCAAGTTTATCGATCTCTTATCGTTTCCAAGGAAAGAAAAAGTACTTCCATAATAGTTATTTCCAATTTACCTTAGACGAAGGGGCAACGGTTTCACTCGATGAACATTTAGAGCATTCATCTGAGGCATTTGCAATGCATACCATACGGGTTCACCTGAAAAAGAAGGCCTTTTTCAAAGCATTTACCTTCACAAAAGGGGCTTTGGTAGAAAGGCACGATA
>JAGROK010000101.1 GCA_020440285.1 Chlamydiia bacterium
ATGAAAGAAAAACTCCCCTTTTTCTTGAACACCCTCTCCAACAATGCGGCAAATTTCATATGTGGGAGCCTCCAAGCGACAATCATAGTGAAGAACTCCTTGAACCGCATCGAGCTCAAGTAAGGGAACATTTAGAGAATAAGATTTAGGACTTTCTCCAGCGGTTAACGTAAGATCGCCTGCCACCTCTTTAATTTTATAAAGCTGCTCCTCGGCTGAGTAGAATAGATCACCTGACAGGTTTTTAAATCCAAGGGTATTGGAAAAAAGGTAGTTTCCTCGATCTAAATGGAGAGCGATCCTCCACTCTAATAGCTCTTGAACATCTCCCACATAAGCGTGGAGGTGCATATCTCCTGGGCCACTTGTTACTGTTCCTGTGAGAGGAAATTCTATCCCTTTAAACGTTTCGAAATGATCTAAGAGTGCCATCACCTCTCTGACAGTTCCGTTGATGGCATAGGTATCGATCTTAAGTTCGCTCCGATCTTCTAGAGCGAAGTTAACAGCCACTTCTGCCTGAAAGTGGACCCCATTTGCAACGGCATCCACATTTTGAAAAAGAACTTCTGTCCCTTCTAAATCAACTTCCGAGGTGAACGTATCAAAATGGATTCCAAATGCATGCTCCTGAACACGGGCCCTTTTTAAAGGAATTTTCCCCCGCCATATTTTCTCCTTAAAATCAAAGAAGAAATTGCAGTTAGGAACTTTTTCTTCCTCTTTTCCACGAGGGTCAATATCAATTGCCTTCGACTCATATTTTAGCTGCGTGGGATCGATGCTAAATTCAACAGCTCGGGAATTAAATGTCCCCTCAATCCCAAATGCTCCCCGCCCTCGAAAATCCCGATCCCAAACCATGAGGGGGAGATTCAGAGTATCAGCCGAAATATTTTCACCACGAAACCATCCTAACTCAAGAGCAGAAAGCCATTTTCCTTCTGCTAACTGTTTTAAATCTAAGCTCCACCCAAATTCAATAAGGTCCCCTTTCTCCTTTTCCCGAATAAAACCAAGGGTTCCTTCAACACCTAAACAACTTTCATTTGTCTTGAGTTTCAAATCGAGATCAAGGGCAACGGGATCCGAAAGTGGGCCCACCTCTTTGATGTGGAGAAGTTCACCGATCTTTTCAGGATAAAGAAGGGTGTCCACGTTGATATTCAAGTGGGTATAAAGCCCCTCAAATGCAAATGTTGCTTGAATCCCTTCGTACTGACAGGTAAGGGTTGAAGGCTTGAGGTATTGATCATGCATCGCAACAAAAAGATCGATCTTCTCAACTTTCGATCCTTTTATCGTGCACTCTCCCCCAGAGATTTGTCCTTCCCAATTTGTTCCATCAAAAAAATCTGGTGTCGAAAGATCAAATTCCCCTTTTGCAGAGAAGTTTTTCCCTCTCAAACTCATCTCTTGATCAATCAAATGCCCCACAACATCTCGAGCAGAAAAAGAGAGAAGCTCACACCTTTTAAGCTCTTTATCCTCGATCCATCCTCCCCCTTTTACATCAAACCTCCCCTCCTCAATCACAACTTTTTCTACCTGTGGGATGTAAACCCCAATGATATGTTGAAATAAACTGAGTTGATCTGGCCCAAGAGATTTTCCTTCCCCTTCAATTGTAAATCTCTTTTCCCCCTGCGATGTCAGGGCAAAGTAGGCTCCAATCTCCTCTTGATCAAAAAAATTGGCATCGAAAGCAACCTTCCACCTTTTTTCATCTTCAATACTCCCTTCACCTGTAAGATGGAACGGGAGCTCTTTATCTCCTCGATGAAAGAGACCATGAAACTCCATAATCGGTGCATTTTGTTGACTAAAGCGAAGAGATCCGTTGACATCTGCTGCAGCCCATCCCTTTTTTTTCTCCGGATGATTTAATGCTACATGAAGTCCACTTACTTCCCCATCCCCAATAAAATAGGGCCATAGATGTTCAAATTTGTGTTGGGTTCCCAACTCTTCTATTTCGTGATTCGATGCAACATGTTCTTTCCATCCAATACGG
>JAGROK010000102.1 GCA_020440285.1 Chlamydiia bacterium
ATGCCAAATCAATAGCGATGAACAAAATGACCCGGTTAGGAATGCCAAAAGGTCGGTGGGTAGCAGCTTAAACATCCAAGACTCGGTAGAGTCATGCCGCTTGCAATTCATTTACGCAACAAAACCAAAGGGAGTTAAAGATTGGAATCTTTTTGAAGAGGCGATCAAAGAGGCGGGTGATATGGGAAATTAGCCATGTGTTTAGGATGCACCCAATAAAAAAGAGGATAATAACCGCTGCAAGGATTCCCATTCCGGGATAATAGTAGATTCCAATCAAAGCCTTTAGAGGAGGGCCACAAACTTCCTCAAGAAAAGAGAAAAGGTAGTAGAGGATGCCAATTGAAAGGGCAAGGGGGGCAATTGCAATGAGCCCCCTCTTAATAAATTTTTTCATGTCTGCACCTTAGCACAGGATCATGGGTTATTTCAACCCACGAATATCATCCAAACATTATTCCTAATTTTTGACTCGTGATCAGTATGTGTTTGCAATAAACACTCTTGATAATAAAAAATTGAGGGGGTGAAGAGGTTTAAGAAAGGGATCGGATTTATCGCGGGTGCTATCTTTGGGGTGGCATCGGTCATTTCTTATCAGGAGTGGGGGAAAAATCTTGAGCCCTCTAGTTTTCCTACTTTTAAACGAAAGGGGTATACCCTGGCTTACGACACCCGAGGAAAAATTCCATTTTGGACCCACGAACATTTGACAGTTGAAAGTCTTGAAAAAAACGTTGAAAGGGCAGGCATCCCTTTTTCCGAAGACCAAGAGATTTATCAACTTCATCGAAGCAAACTTTCCGACTATGCAAAGTCTGGTTTTGATCGAGGGCATATTACTCCAGCAGGGGATGTCCCCTTTTCTAAAGAGGCTCTCGAGGAAACGTTTTATCTCTCTAATATTTGTCCTCAAAACCCTCAGTTCAACCGGGGAGTTTGGAAGAAATTAGAACAGCATATTCGGAGTCTGGTCAGAGAGGAAGGGGAACTTGAAGTGATTACAGGCCCCCTTTTCCTTTCCCATGAGGAAGGGGGAAAACGTTTTGTAACCTACCAAGTGATTGGTGAAAGTGAAGTGGCTGTCCCCACCCACTTTTTTAAAGTTGTGTCGCAAAAAGGAAGGGTATGGGGGTATGTGATCCCGAACCAGCCTATTGATGGAGAGCTTGAAACCTATCTTTTCCCAGTTGAGAGGCTCGAAAAGATTTCTGGCATTCAGTTTCAGAAACCGATACTATGATCGATAATGCAGTGCGATAGGGAAACATTTTCAGAAAAGAAATACGAGAGAATTTCCTTTTCAGGAAAGGAGTTTTTCGAGTGCCGTTTTAACGATTGCCAGATGTTGAACTGCCTCTTTTCAAAAGCACGATTCTCCTCTTGTGTCTTTAAAGGATGCAACTTAAGTCTTGTAAATTTTGAAAAGTGTCTTCTTCATGATGTGGTATTTGAAGGGTGCAAAATTGTAGGGGGGAATTTTCATCTCGTCGAAAAGAGGCTTTTTTCTATAGGGATGAAGGGATGCAAGCTTCAAAACTGTAACTTTTCAGGGCTAAAGATGAAAAAAGTTTCCTTTGAAGGGAGCGCTTTGAAAGAATGCGACTTCAAAGAAAGTGAGCTGGTCGGGGGGAATTTTAGGGGATGTGATCTTGAGGGAACTCTCTTTCATGAGTGTGATTTATCCCATGCTGATTTTCGAGGGGCGGTGAATTATGAGATCGATCCGAGAGCAAATCAGATTGCGAAGGGGAAGTTTTCAGTTCCAGAAGCACTTTTTTTGCTCAAAGGGTTTGACATTACTCTTGAATAAGAGTAGAGTTGTTTCCCTAACAACATTCCCAATGCCATGAGACAATTATTTTTACATATTGAAAAGGTTTCAAAAACCTATTTTAACAAAGGGCGCATCCTGAAGGAAGCGCTGAAAGAGGTCTCCCTTGATCTATTTGAGGGAGAGGTCCTAGGACTGCTCGGTGTCAATGGAGCGGGAAAGACCACTTTGGTTTCAATCCTTGCAACCCTCCACCCCCCAACTGCAGGCGATATTCAATGGAATGGAGGTTCGATTTATCAAAACCTTCTCCCTTATCGACTCTCTGTTGGATATTGCCCTCAACATCCCAATATTGAGCGCAACCTCTCTTTAGGGGAAAACTTGGTTTTCTCAGGTCGGTGTTATGGACTCAGTAAAGGTGAGGCTGAAAAGAGGCAGAAAGAGCTCGCAAAGGAGTTCAAACTGGAAGAATACTTGGAAGCCAATATTGACCAGGTTTCTGGAGGGTATAAGCAGCGGTTTTTAATTGCGCGGGCCCTGATGCATCGTCCTAAGCTGGTGATTCTTGACGAACCAACAGTGGGGCTTGACTCTCACATTCGGCGAGAACTTTGGGAAGTGATTTCCAAACTTCGCAAAGAGGGGATTACCGTGATCTTAACGACCCACTATTTGGATGAAGCTGAATACCTTTCCGATCGGATTTGCTTAATCCATGGAGGAGCAATTCGCGTTGTTGACACTCCAGAGAACTTGAAAAAACGACATCAAAAAAACAATCTAGAAGAGGTCTTCTTAAAATTTGTAGACGACCCCGATGCTGAAATCTTTAATTCAGGGGGCAATGATGAGTAGTTGGACAGCTTATTTTCATCTCATTCGAAAAGATCTCGTATCGTTTATGCGAGAGTTTCGGACCAAGTTCATCGATACCTTTTTCCTTTTTTTCACGAATGTGATGGCTTTTGGATACTTTTTGCAGCAAGAAGGGGCTCATGAAGGGTATGCAGCTTTTTTTGTTGTAGGTGCTATCGCCAGTTTTGGATTCATAGAGATCGTTGGGAAAGTGAGCGTTTTGCTTGCAGATATATGTGGAGATAAAACGATTAATCATACGTTAGTGATGCCGATCCGTTCCAATATGGTCTTTTATTATATCGCATCCTCTTGGGCAATCACTTCGATGATTCTTTCGGTTTTGTTATTTCCGATCGGGAAACTACTGGTCTTTACTGAATGGCATTGGGAAGCAATCTCTTTTTGGAGAGTTGCTTTAATGTTTGTCACAGCCAATATCTTTTTTGGCTGTTTTGCCCTTTGGCTCTCGAGTGTGATAAGTGGCCTGACAAACCTCAATAGTTTGTGGCTCCGTTACATTGCGCCGATGTGGATGTTTGGAGGGTATGTTTACTCGTGGCAATCGGCTTATCAGCTCAGCCATTTGGTGGGATATTTAAGTCTTATCAACCCGATGATTTATGTGATGGAAGGGATGCGAGCGGCAGCTCTTGGACAAGAAGGGTATTTGCCATTTTGGTTTAGTTTTTGTATGCTTTGGATTTTCATTGTTGTGTGCACGATGCATGCGACGCGAAGACTGAGGCGGAAACTTGATTGCATCTAAAAAGAGTTTTATTTTTATTGGCGTTATCTTTAGCAGTATTTGCTAAGGAAGAGTGTCCCCATGAACCTCCGATGTATTTTTCTCGGCTTTGTTGCGTAAATAGCCACGGATACGGTTTTTCTTGAGCTTGGGAAGCTAATTCTGTAAATTTTTTGTTTTGCACAACTAAAA
>JAGROK010000103.1 GCA_020440285.1 Chlamydiia bacterium
TCCTGATTTAAACCCAATTGAGCACAAATGGGCCCAGACAAAGTCCAAGCGAAGAAAATATCGATGTGGAATAGATGAACTTTTCAAGGAGCATTGCCTATAACTAAAATAAAACAATTTAGCTATAAATCCTTTAGACCCCCTTAGAGAACCTTTGCTGCAATTGCTGCAAGTTGTGAGCGCTCCGTTTTCTCAAACATAATATGACCGAAGATCGGTTCCTTTTTAAAACGGCTCACCACATAGGTCAATGCATTAGAATCTTTGTCTAGATAAGGGTTATCAATCTGCGTTGGATCTCCCGTCAAAATCACCTTCGTCCCCTTCCCAGCTCGTGAAACGATTGTTTTCACCTCATGTGGGGTTAAATTTTGCGCCTCATCAATAATGATATAGGTATGAGCCAAGGAGCGCCCTCTAATAAAGGTCACTGCCTCCATCTCAATCTTATCACTGTCCATGATCCACTGTTTTGTATCAGACCCATTGCCAGATCCCGATGTTGCTTCACACACATACTCGAGATTATCGTAAATCGGTTGCATCCAATGGTACATTTTCTCCTCTTTCGTCCCCGGCAGATAACCAATATCTTTACCTAACGGCATAATAGGTCTTGAGATAAGGATCCGATTATAAACCCCTTCATCAAAGGTTTTCCTAAGGCCACATGTCAGCGCCATTAGGGTCTTTCCAGTCCCTGCTTGCCCAATCATTGTGATCAGCTTAATCTCATCATTCATGAGCATGTCCATCGCACACTCTTGCTCTTCATTTAAAGGTTTGATCCCCCATATCTCACCAGAAAGACCCTTGACCTGCTCTATCCTCCCCTTCTTTGCATTATAAATCCCCATTGCCGACGACTTTTCTGTGCAATGAAATCGGACATATTCATTCGCAACCATCTTCTCATTAGGAAGTTCAATAGACCCTTTAACTAGAAACTGGTCAATATCACTTTTTGGAAGCTCAACTTTTCGAAGTCCCCGATAAAGATTATCGAAAGACTCTTTGAGACTTTCATAATTCTCAGCCTTAAGGCCAATCGATTCAGCCTTAATCCTTAAAACAAAGTCCTTTGAAATCATGACTACCACTTCTCTTCCCATCTGCTTCAACTGATAAGCAGCGAAAAGGATGCGGTGTTTATTACTGTCTAATGGAAGGGGAAATCCCTCTTTTTGAACCGATTTACTTTCCACAAAGATGGAAAAAGTTGCCCCATTTTTTAATTGAATTCCTTTAAATAAGTCCCCTTCTGTTTCATCGATAAAACGGATCACCTGCCGCGCATTTTTTCCTAATTCATCACTGAACCGTTTCATCTTGTCTAATTCTTCTAATACCACTAGCGGCATAACGACCTCATTGCCCTCGAATTTTTGAATCGCATCCGGATCATGTAAAAGCACATTCGTATCCAGGACAAAAGTCTTGATTGCCATAAGCCCACTCCTCATTCAGCATTATAAACATTAGTTAACGCGAATTCGGGATTAGCCCCCTATGAAAACGGTTAGATTTTCGATGAGATTTTTAGAAAAACCTGCGAAGTAGATAGTCGCAGTGCTATCTTCAAGCAGTTTTTCCTAAAAAGATCGCAAAAAAATGAGTGTTATCATGGGGGATAATCCCGAATTCGCGTTAGTTAACTATGATATGTTATAGGCCTCCTTTATACCGCTCATGATTCAAAACTTGGTTTTTCCCAAGTTTTGAACCACAAGCGGTATATTTCCTCTCTTTTCCTCTTTATAAGGAATTTTTCATTCCTGCCAAGGTGCTTTCAGAAAAAAAACCTATCTATCTAACATTAAAAATGAAGAGAAATATTTTTTGCAAGTATTTTATAGTGAATAGCTTGCAAATATTTAAGCAGTCAACGCTTTTAAGTGCTAAATATTGGTTGACTAAGTAATAAAAGAATCGTATAATAAGGGGAGATACGAATAAGTTGCCTGAAAGTGAGGATGATATGAAAAAGATCAATCGTAAAATGCTAAGCATTCCCCCTTATATCTCCACATCATGGAAGAACATCAATACCCTTCATGTAAAGGATATTGAGGGAAAACAAGCCTTAGTCATTGTTCTCCACAACGGAACCCTTATTGAAATCCCAGGCCTTGAGGAAAATTTAATTGAACAAATCTTTGATGCTCACTCTGAGTATGTAGATCAAGAGACAAAAGAGCCTCAGATAGACTCTCTTAAAACCTTTCAGCCATCGGAAAAAGATGTCTCATTCTCTTTCGGCATCCCTTTTCCAATAGGGGGGACTGAAACTGTAGAAAACATTAGCTCATTCTTGCAACATAACCCTGGGCAGTCGGGAGCTCCTGAAATGCCTTCCGAAATGATCCAAAAGATTAAAGCGATCACAAAGGCTTTAGGGATGGACATGGAGCAAATGAACATTCCAAAAGCTGAGCCTCATTGTAATTGTCCCTATTGCCAAATTGCTCGAGCCATTCAAAATAGCGCTCCTGAGCAAAGAGGTGAAGAGCTTGAAGAAGAGGTCTCTGAAGAGGATCTTCATTTTCGCGACTGGGATATCAAGCAAGAAGGAGACAAACTCTATATTGTCTCTAATCCCCTTGATGCTAACGAACATTACCAGGTCTTTTTAGGAAGTCCTGTGGGATGTACTTGCGGCGAAAAAAATTGTGAGCACGTCCGCACAGTCCTTAACAGTTGATTGTGGGTAATCCCCAAGTTTTGAATCATGAGCGGTATACACTTCACTGCTTTAGCTTTTCCTATGGAAAATCTCTTTCAGCTTGTTTTAATTGATAACACGCCCTAAGAACCTATCCAGAATTAAAGATATTTTTTTATTCCATTCTTTTTGGCACCTTTTTCCTTTTCACTTTGACCCCTTATCTTTTGGACAATGTGATCAAAGTGAAAAGGAAAAATCTGCTCAAAAATTTAAGAAATCAAATAAACCCTTTAATTCTGGATAGGTTCAAACACGGTATAATTTTATCCTAGCTATTTAAAGAGCTTCATTTTAGAATGAGAAAATGAACACTATTCTCATAGGAGTACGAATTATGTCAAAAGCTTATGCTTTGTTAGCGCTGCTAGTGTTTGGAGCTTTTTCGGCGCCAGCTTTTGCAGATGCAGCCCCCTCATTCGACAAATCAAATGCAGTTGTTGATCCCTCCCCTTCTCATGCAGGTTCAAAGTTTAAAGCCTTTACTGGGAAAATTATTGGCAATCATGTCCGCATGCGTGCCTCCTCCGACCTTGATAGTCATATCATCAAAGAGCTCAATCGGGACGATTATGTGATTGTAACGGGTGAAAAAGGAGACTTCTATGCCATTGAAGCTCCTGAAGATTTAAAAGCCTATATCTTCCGCGGTTTTGTCATTGATGACATCGTTGAAGGAGATCGTGTCAATATCCGTCTTTCTCCCGATCGAGATGCCCCAATTATCGGTCACTACAGCACCGGACAATCGATCAATGGGCATATTTGCGCAGAAAACAATAAATGGCTCGAAATTTCTGCTCCAAAAGAGACCCAATTTTACATCGCTAAAGAATATGTAGAATATGCAGGTAAGCCCGAGTTAAAAGCGGTTCAAGATAAAAGAAAAGCAACTGTACAACAACTTCTCGAATCGACAAGTCTCCTTAGCCAAGCTGAAATGCGCAAAGCATTTCACGAGATCGATATTGAGCGAGTTACTCACAATTATAACACAATCATCAATGACTATAGCGATTTCCCAACGTTTGTAGCTTCAGCGAAAAAAGAGCTCACCGCCATTCAAGAAGATTATCTCCATCGCAAAATTTCCTTCTTGGAAGCCAAAGCTTCTAACATGGGGAAAAATCAACTTGTTTCCCTCAATCTTTATGAGGGAAATAGCCACGCGGAAGAGCCCCTTTCACCAACCGATCGGATGAAGGTGTGGGAGCCTGTTGAAGAGGCTATCTATTTAAGTTGGTCTTCGATGCACCACGCAAAGACAATGGATGATTTTTACGCCGACCAGAAGATGAAGAGTCAGACGGTTTCAGGAATTTTGGAATCTTACACCGAACCTGTCAAAAACAAACCAGGTAACTTCGTCGTAAAAGAAAA
The DNA here is from genome assembly GCA_020440285.1 of Chlamydiia bacterium. GTDB lineage: Bacteria > Chlamydiota > Chlamydiia > Chlamydiales > Simkaniaceae > Neptunichlamydia. The sequence continues at coordinate 4,103 of JAGROK010000103.1, forward strand.
AGATCTCACTGTTGCGTATGTGTATAGCACCCACGTCAATCTTGAAGATTATGTTGGAAAGCGGGTTAACTTGATCGTCTCTTCGAGACCCAATAATAGCTTTGCTTTCCCAGCCTACTACGTTCTTGAAGTTGAATAGTAGTACGCCCATTTCCTCTAAGGCCCACTCCCCTACCTCCCTTGAGATGAGAGAGTGGGCCATTTCTATTCTTGGATCTGACACATTGGAGGGAAAGCTTTTTACCCCCGATATTCTCACCGATCAAGCCCCAGGCCCTGTAATGGAATGGAACGAACCTACCCGCCCACTGGAGCTCCGCTTTCAAAAACAAAAAAGAAAAGGGAAGCTTCCCCCTTTTCATACCCACCACGATCCTGATAGCCGCGCCATCTGCCTCCACCGCTTTGCTGGACATGAGCTTTTAGCAGTAGAGATCATGGCTTACGCTCTTCTTAAATTTCCTCATGCCCCCTCTCACTTCCGGAAAGGGCTCGCCCATACCCTCCAGGAAGAGCAAGAGCATGTCCGTCTATATATTAAAGAACTTAAACGGCTAAAAGTGACCTTTGGAGACCTCCCCCTTTATCGCCATTTTTGGTGCCACACCCCCTATTTAACCTCTCCTTTATCCTATGTCTCTGTGATGAGTCTCACCTTTGAAATGGCCAATTTAGATTTTGCTCCGATGTATGGCCACTCTTTTGAAAAGCATGGCGACAGGGAGGCTGCTTCCCTTATGGCACGGATCTTAAAAGATGAGATCGCCCATGTCTCTTTTGGATGGAGATGGCTCCAAAAATTTAAAAAAAAGGAGCTTAGTGACTGGGATACGTGGAAAGAGGGGCAGAGCCCCCTCCTTACCCCTAAACGGGCAAGGGGATTTATTATTCATGAAGAGCACCGAAAAAAAGCGGGTGTTTCTTCCGAATGGATTGAAAACTTGAAATCTCTTTAATTTTCAGTTATCCTCTCTCTATGATTCAATTATTTGCTGTTATTTTTTATTTCTCACTCGCTCTTGCTATAGGGATTTTTTCCTATAAAAAGCAAACAAGCACCGAAGGCTTTCTCATGGGGAATCGTTCGATGGGAACTTGGCTAACAGCCCTTGCTGCCCACGCAAGCGATATGAGTAATTGGCTCTTTATGGGATACCCTGCCATCATCTTTGTTGGAGGGCTCTTTAATGCTTGGGTAGGAATTGGTTTATCCCTTTGTATGTTTCTCAATTGGCAGTGGATTGCCCCGAAGCTTCGCACTCTAACAGAGAAGATGGGAAGTCTCACCCTCTCCAGTTTCTTTGAAACCCGTTTAGGTGATCATTCGGGAAAAATACGTCTTTTTTCAGCGTTGATTTCCTTCCTCTTCTATGCGATTTACATCGCAGCAGGCCTTATTGGATTAGGGACTCTTGCGGAATCTCTTTTTGGCATTCCTTACTTCTTTGGCATCCTCATAGGGATTGGGATCGTTGTGGCTTATGTCCTCATGGGAGGTTTTAGAACCCTTGCCTGGCTTGATCTTTTCCAAGGGCTTTTTCTTCTTGGAGTGATCCTTATTGTCCCTTGCATCATTCTCTTTAAAGGGGGAGGCCTCTCCTCTATTGCCATTGCAACGACTCAAAAACCCTCCCTTTTCCCCTCTCTTAAGGGACTCACCCTCTTTCAAATCATTACCATGTCCCTTGGCTGGGGCCTTGGGTATTTTGGGCAACCCCACATCCTTACCAAATTCATGGGAATCTCTGATGTTTCTAAAATGAAGCAGTCAAAATGGATTGGGATGTCATGGATGGTACTATCACTAGGTGGCGCAACCTTTGTAGGACTCGTTGGAATCACTTTTTTCACTCAGGGGATTAACAATCCCGAGATGGTCTTCATCGAAATGGTCAAGGAAAGTTTCTCCCCTTTTGCAGTTGGGCTGATTCTTTGTGCTGTCATTGCCGCCATTATTAATGTCATGAGCTCCCAGCTTTTGATTATCTCTTCGATCCTTTCAGAAGATCTATATAAACAACTCTTTCATAAAGAAGCGAGTCAGAAAAAACTCCTCTTTATTTCAAGGTTAGGCATTGTCACTGTAGCTAGCCTTGCCCTTGCGGTTGCTTTTGCCCATCCAGGATCGATCTTCAAGCTTGTCCTCTATGCATGGTCGGGACTTGGTGCTGCTTTCGGCCCCCTCCTTATCTATACCCTCTATTCTAATAAAGCGACCAAACTGGGTGCCTGGGTAGGAATGCTCTCCGGTGGATGCATCTCAGCGATCTGGCCAATTATGAATCACTATCTTCCTGTGGAGGTCGAACCCCTTCTTCCAGCATTCATCATTAGCCTAGGACTTAATTGGGGAATTTCTCAGTTTGTTTCTTCAAGAAGATCTGTACAAGAGTGGGCTTGAGGGCCATCCCACATCATAGAGCCACACATCTCACATGCAACAGGACGGTCATGCAAAAAGGTGTGGTTAGACATCCGAATATGGTTTAGCTTAGGGTAGTAATAAACTACCCCCATAATCGCTATCATAAACGTTACTAATGGAAAGATTGCTCGCTTCATGAACCTATCTCACTATTAGAAATTCTAGAATTTTGAAGCATTTTTTTTCAGAATTTGAGATCTCTTTGCAAACCATACTTGGTGAAGTAGAGCAAAAAGAGATCTTACATTCTGGAGAAAAAGGCTCAAAAGGATAGGGTTTATAATAGTAGGATAGGTTCATAGCTGCAACCTACTCGGTTTCGCCTGCCATGTCAAGAGCCGTTTTCATGTCAGGAGCTTGAATCTGCCGGGGGACGCGGTCAATTCCTTCTAAAGTCTCTAACTCTAAAGAGCGAGCTGCCGCTCCCATCTCCTTAAACTTTCTTGCTGAAACCAAAACACGTGATTCCAAAGAGCCCACAGCTTTATTGTAAGCATCAACAGAACTTGCAAGGGTCCGCCCCACTTTGCTCCAATGCTCTCCCATATCGGTGATTCTCTTATAAAGTTCGTGCCCTAGCTGACTTACCTCTTCAGCGTGAAGAGAGAGCTTTTCCTGCTTCCACCCATAGGCAATGGCTCTCAAAAGGCCGATCAAGGTTGTCGGTGTTGCAATGATCACCCCTTGCTCAACCCCTACCTCGATCAACGATGGGTCAAACTCAAGCGCTGAGCTAAAAAAATTGTCCGAAGGGATAAAGAGAACAACAAACTCTGGCGTCGGCTGAAAGCTTTGCCAGTAAGCTTTTTTTCCAAGGGCCATCACATGTTGCCGCACCTGCCGCGCATGGTGTTTAAACTTTTCTTCCTTAAGGTCTTGGTCATCGGCTTGAATCGCTTCAAGATAAGCTTCGCAAGGAGTTTTTGCATCAACAATGACCTGCTTATCTCCCGGAAGTTTGATGATGACATCGGGGCGCAGCTGCCCTGACTCCCCCGTTTCCTGCTCATAAAAATCGCAGTGATTGACCATCCCAGCAAGCTCGACAACCCGCCTAAGCTGCATCTCTCCCCACCGTCCCCTAACAATTGGCATCCGAAGAGCTTTTACAAGGGTCGATGTCTCCATCCGAAGCTCTTTTTCCGCCTCAGTCATCATCTTGAGCTGCATCTTTAAGGATTCCTGCTCCCCTTTCCGCTCTTTTTCAATCGCCTGCATCCCCTTATCGAGCTTATTTAACGACTCTTGCACCGGTTTCAAGACATGTTCAATCGATTCTTGCCGCTTTTCTAAATCCCCCTTTGCCTTTTCCTGAAATTTTCCAAGGGTCTCTTTAGCAAGCTGCAAAAATGAGGCGTTACTTTTTTCAAGAGCCTCACTCGATAGGGCCCGAAAGACCATCGACAACTTCTCTTCGGAAGAGGACCCCGCCTTCAGATGAATATTTTCCTCCCGCAAACGCTGCCACTTCACGTAAAAATAAACCGCTAGCGCCGTTGGAATCAATGCAACCAAATACTCCATGAACTCATTATAGCTGAATTAGTTTAAAATTCTCTTCTATATTTTATTCTTAAGAGCTGCAGAAAAACCAAAGGGACGAAGAAAGAGAGGGCCAGAGGAAGAGACTGCAAGGCAAGGTGGATAAAAACAAGGAGCTCTGCCCCATAGACAAAGCGATGAATCCCCTTCCAATTCGAGTAGCCTAGAGTGCGAACGCTCCAATTGTTACTCGTCAAAGTTAAGAGAAGTAAAATTAGAAAAGCCCCTAGTCCCGTATAAACAACGGGGCGGAGAAAGTAATCAAGAGGAATCTCCCCTTTTTTCTCATAGGTTTTCATTAAAACGGAGAGAAGATGGAAAGAGGCGTAGAAAAAGACGGTAACCCCAATGGCTCTTCGGTGAGGGTAAAGACCTTTAAGTTTCGGGAAGTGTTTACTCAAAGGGGCTAAAGCAAGGCTTAAGATGAGAAAGCTTAAAGTGCAATACCCTCCATTAACCAAAAGGGTTTTCCAAGGTCTGGGCCCTAGTAGATCGAAAAGAGTGGGGAAAAGTAGAAAGATAAGGGCGGGAAGAATTAGGAGGGTGTAGAGGAGTTTTTTTTTAATCTTTATCATCATCAATGTCAAAATCGACAAGGGTTTTCGATTTTTTGCCAGCTATGAGGCGGGCCAAAGTGAGAATGCAACCGACAAGAATATAGCCAAGGGAGCAAACGAGGAGGACAAGGGGGAAATAGTAGAAGATCCCATAAAGGATAAAAATGGCAAGAAGGACGGTAACAAGAATCAGATGGAAAGAAGGAACGCGAAAGTGAAGGGTCTTAAGGCTTGGAAACTTCCATTTACTGATCATTAGATAGCCCAGAAGAATCATAAAGCA
>JAGROK010000104.1 GCA_020440285.1 Chlamydiia bacterium
ATTTTCGAAAAGAAGAAGGAATCACCCTTGCATGCAAGTCGAGGAAGGATTATGATGAACCTATTATGGCGTTTTACTATACGATCAGTCCTATTATAGAAATCGTGATTATCGCAGTCATGATTAACTATATCCTTTCCTTTTTTTGGAATACCCGCTCTATGGACCTCATCTTAGGACTCCTCGCCTTCCTCGTGATCTTTGCTGCATCTTCTGTTTTTAGCCTCCCCGTCTTGCATAAGTTAATGCTTCAGATTTCAAGTGTCGCAGTCATTGCGGTTCTAATCATCTTCCAGCCAGAGCTCCGCGTTGCTCTCTCGAAGCTCAGCCTTAAGGGGAAACGGTATAAAGAGATCACTGAATTTGATAAGTTCTTAGATCAGCTTGCGTCAGCGGTCTACCGTTTGTCGGATAAAAACACAGGTGCTATCATCGCCCTTGAGAATGAAGATTCTCTAGATGAGTTTTCCCTAAAAGCAGTTGTCCTCAACGCGAACTTCTCTGCAGAGCTTTTGGAATCGATTTTTTCAACGACAACTCCTCTTCACGATGGAGCTGTTGTTATCCGTGATTTGACTATCGTAGCTGCCTCGGCCATTCTCCCCCTCTCTAAAGATTCCGTACAAGTTTGGAAGGGGATGGGAACCCGTCACAGCGCAGCCCTTGGGGTTAGCCAATTAACAGATGCTCTTCTTATTGTGGTATCTGAAGAATCGGGAAAAGTCTCCATCGCAAGAGATGGAATTATGACTCGAGGGATTAAGATTGATCGCTTCAAAGGGATCATCCGAAGTGTCTTCAACCCTCCTCTTAAAAAAAGTATCCAATCACATTTTAACATTCGGGAGTGGCTAAGAAAGTGAGAACCCTCCTGAAAAAGCTATTTATTAATAATTGGCGTCGCAAGTGTCTCTCTGTCATTCTAGCAATTGTGATTTGGTTTTTGGTGAATAAATCTCTGACGATGACCAAAACCATTATCAATGTTCCCATTAGAATTGAAAACATCCCACCTGGAAAGACTGTTGAAGGGATTCAATCAAATGGGCTGTTAAATCGCCGAGTTAACCTCATTTTAACAGGAAATAAACAGCTCCTTGAAGAACTCAATGCCAATGATATCCAAGTGGTTTTTGATGCCTCAGGAAGAGAGGGGGAATGGATTGCAACGATTGGAAAGAAAAATATCCGCTCCGATAATCCCGATATCAATCTCTCACAAGGAATCAGTCGCATTACCCACCAAAACTTTATCATTAAACTCACCAAGTTAGTGACAGAAAAAATCCCTATTATCATCACCCCTCCAATCGGAGAGGCCCCTCATGGTTATCAATTTCTCGACATCTGGCCCTACCAACTTTTCATCACGGTGAGTGGCTCTGAAGACTTAGTCAAAAGCCTTAAAGAGCGGGGGCTAAAGCTCACATTTAACCTCAATGACATCTCTCGAACGCAATTAGATGAGCTTCGTTCAAACAATACTAAGAAACATAATGATGTTGTCAGCTTTTTCATTCCCAACAGCTGGAAGCTCCTCTCTCTTCCCCTCCTCTCTTCGGCACCTATTGAAATCAATGATCCCGACGCCAAATTTCTCCGCATCGATTTCATCAGACAAGAGCTTTTACAGTTGAGTTTTCCGATTCCTATTTCCCTCTACTTTCCCCCTTCTCTTTCAAAAACGATTAACCCAACAAAGGTCTCCCTTGCCCCCAATTCCCTTATCGAAAACCGAAATGGGATAAAGATGATCGGGGAAAATCTCTATGCAAAAGGGGTCAGCGCTTTTTTCTTAGACATCGTAAAAAATATGGTGGAAATTGCAGTCATTGTTTCCCCTGATGATCATAACTGTCTAAAATACAGCATTCAATTTATCAATGTCCAAGATCTAGAAAACAGATATGTCCGCCTCCTTAAATCAGACTCCTCTGATGATGAGGTCAGGGACCTTCAACCCCAAGTTAGAGAAAATTACCTTCGCAACCGCTTTAGAAACTATATGCACCATTTCCAGCTCTACCAAACGGTCGACAAACCTTTGAACCTCTGTCCCAAACTTGAAGGAGGATCAATTACGATAACCGAAGCACCTAGTCATGAATCCTAATGCGATTCGAGTTTGCCTTCAAACAAGGCATATCAATGCGCGTGGAGGTCTTGAAAAATGGGCTCGGCTCATTGCAAATGGATTCGCCAAAAAGGGCGCTGACGTCCATATCCTCACATCAGATGTTTTAGAGCAAAAGGGATTCCACCCATCGATTAAACCCCATACCCTTTCCCCTACCAAACTATTTTCCTACCGCCAAATGAAGGGGTTCGATGCCCTATGTAAAAAGTGGAATAAGGATCACACATCAGACATCGTGTTCGGAATCGATCGAACAAGTGAGCAAACCCATATCCGCGCTGGAAATGGTGTCCATGCATCTTTCCTAGAAAAGAGAAAAGAGTTTGAAGGGTACTCCTCTATAAAGGAGTTATTAAATCCCTTAAATAGAACCATATTAGATATCGAGAAAAAAGCCTTTGAAAATCCCCACTTAAAAGTTCTTTTCACCAACTCACATATGGTTAAAAATGAGATCTTGAAATATTACCAAGTCCCTTCCGATAAAATCGAAGTGATTCACAATGGCCTTGAATGGAAGGAGATGGGAGAAGACCATGCGATATGGGTTGAGAAAAAACCAAAAATTGCAGCTAAGTTAGGTCTTGATCCCTCCCTTTTTCACTTCCTCTTCATAGGAAATGGATATAAGCGCAAAGGGCTTCCCCTACTTCTTAAAGCCTTAAAGCTTCTCCACCCTTCTGATTTTCACCTCTCAGTTGTGGGAAAAGACCGGAATATTCACTCTTTTATCTCCCTTGCTCAAAAACTCGGACTCTCTAACCATGTTAGTTTCTTTGGCCCTTGTCAAAATGTGCGCCCCTTTTACCAAGTGGCTGACTGCCTTACAATCCCCTCCATCTACGATCCATTTGCTAATGTCACAATCGAAGCGCTCGGAATGGGCCTTTTTGTTGTCTCCTCAACACATAATGGAGGGTATGAAGTCCTAAAAGAAGAAACAGGAACTGCAATTAAAGAGCTGAGCAGTCTTGATGCCATCAAAGAGGCTCTTCAATTTGCAATGAGATTCCCTAAAACATGGATCCGCTCGCAAATCATTCGAAAAAGTGTTGAGCACCTTGACCTATCTAACCAATTAACCTCTATGATTGATATCAGCTTGGAAAATCGATGAATCTTCCCTATATTGCCCTTCGAACCTTCATGTTTCCCCTAAACTTCCTCCCCTTTAAAGGACTCCACCTTTTAGGGAAGGGACTGGGAACCCTTGCCTATCATGTGATGACAAAATATCGGAAAAGGACCCTTTCAAACCTCTCTCTTGCTCAAAATCTTGAAGTGACCGACTTAAAAAAAACAGCTAAAAGATCATTTCAAAATCTTGCAATGACTTGTTTAGAATATCCAAAGTTTTCCCGTTTGAAAAGTACTCAAAAGGTGATCCATTGTGAAAACCCAGAATTTGCAAAAAAACTTATCGACAAAGGGACTGGCATTATCTTTTATTGTGGCCACCAAGCAAATTGGGAGCTCCTTTTTTTAGAGGGAACGCAAAGGATGCCAGGAGTTGCCGTTGGAAGACCGATTAAAAATGCTCCTCTCTACCGCTGGGTGGTTTCGATTCGAGAAAAGTTTGGAGGAACTATTATCGCTCCCAAACAAACGATCAAGGAAGGGCTCCGAGCCTTAAAAAAAGGGAAATTCTTAGGCATTGTTGGCGACCAAGGGATGCCAGAAAGTCCCTATGCCTTCGATTTCTTTGGAAGACGGGCATGGACCACCCCAGCCCCTGCTATCCTCTCTTACCGAACAGGGTGTCCGATCATGGTTGCCACCATCCGAAGAGAGAAAGGGAAATATATTATCCACTATTCTGATCCCATTTGGCCCAATCCAAGTCAGCCCCTAGAGGAAGAAATCTACCGGATGATGAGACAATCGCTCCTTCTACTCGAAGAAGATGTTCGAAAAAGACCTGATCAATGGCTCTGGCAACACAATAGGTGGAAACAAGAAACCCCTCTTAATGTTTACTACCGCTACCGTTGGGATTCGATTCTGATTATCCTTCCAAGAGATTTTGATCCCCAAGAGCTTCTCACCTTCAGAGAAATTTATCCTCAAGCTTTTATCACAATTCTTGCCCCCAAAGGAATTGAAATTCCCCTTTCAGATGTTGAAACTCTTACCTATGAAAATGATCGAGACCTCTTTCTTACAGACTACCGTTTTAAGCTGGTCTTTAACTTTACAAAAGCCCCTCTTCGTCGCCACTTCATGAAGCAAGCAGCTTTTGATGTTCTCGATCTTGAAAGATTAAAAAAAGGGGCTGCAGAGCACCTCCTTCCAGGAGATTCTTTCTCTCTTCTTCTAAAAAAAGCGCTCACCCGCCCTAACACCCTTTGGAAAAAAGATGCCCCATGACCGTTTCTTCCTAGATGCCCTCTTAGACAAGGATGTTTCCCTCACTGGTGACGAGCTATACCACCTCTCTAGAGTCATGCGAAAAAAAGAAGGAGACCGTGTTGAGCTTGTCAACGGAAAAGGAATGCTTGCTGAAGGGGTCATCTCCTCTCTTTCAAAAGGGGAGGCAAAGATTCATATCACCTTCTCAAAAATAGTAGAGCCTCTCCTCCCTCCTATCCACCTTGTTCAAGCTCTTCCTAAGATGAGCCACTTAGAAATGGTTGTGCAAAAGGGAACAGAGCTGGGAGCCTCTCACTTCCACCTCTATCCTTCCGCCCTTAGTGAAAAAAAAGAGCTTTCTCCCAATCAGTGGAAAAGACTTCAAACAATCATTATCGGCGCAATGAAACAGTGTGGACGCCTCGATCTCCCCTCCCTTTCCTGGGGATTTCCTCCCTTAGAAGGAAATGCCTATTTTGGTGATCTTTCTCCGAGTGCTGTTCCCCTTAAAAATGTTTCCCTTCCAGCAACGATCATTATCGGTCCTGAAAAAGGATTTACCCATAAAGAGGTAGAGGAGTTAAGGAAAAAAGCAAAGGGGGTCCTTTTCTCCCCCTACACTCTTCGCGCTGAAACCGCTGCTATTGCAGCTCTTGCCGTTTTAGCAAATAATACCATTTATACCGCTCATGATTCAAAACTTGGTTTTTCCCTTCATCAGCATCTTGATCTTTAACCCCATCTGCATCGCTCCTATCTCTTGGATAGGAGACTGCTTCGATAGAGTTAAATCCCAAGCGCTGACTTTGGGAAATTCCCAAGTTTTGAATCACGAGCGGTATACCTAATAAATGTGGATATGTCTAGAAGTTAAACTGAATGCCCCCTGCCCCGCCATGGTAGATGATGTGGCCATCATGATTGAGAAGGGCAAAGTCTCCATGGAAGATCATGTTGCGATCGGCTGTGGCAACCCGTCCTACGTAGAGGGCCTGATAGTTGACCACAATGAAAAAATGTTTGGTGGGGCGGAGTTCAAGGAAGGGGTAGACTTGAGCCATGTAACCAAAGTTAGAGCCACTTTTATCAACGTCTCTAACTACGACCGTATTGCCATTATCGAGCATCAAGGTGCGTAGCTTGTCGCGATTGAAGAGACCACCTATTTTGGCAACGAGTCCCCATGACAAAAAATGGTAGGGGTTATACTCGAGACATCCCCCAAGTTGGAGGCCAAAGGCATTATTTTCAGTTCGGAGACGGTAGCGACTTGTTTGAGGACCGAAGGGAAAGGCTCTTGTAAAATACATCTTCACCTTCTCATCGATGTCGAAATGTCGAAGACCTACAATCCAAGAAGCAGAAAAATGATCGGTGTAGCGGGGGGTAACATGGTGCCAATAGTTGAGCTCATAGGTGTAGAGTTTTGAAAGATAAACCGACTTCACACGTGATGCAAAGTGATAATCAACGGTGGACTGGGTGATGTTTCCGTCGATGTTCATGTTGGCGAAGCAATTTCTTGCCCTTTGCCCTCTCCATGAAAGCCCCCCGAGATATCTTCCTTCCCATGTTGAGCGAATACTTGGGAAGATCTTTAATGCAGCAGAAAATCCCGTATTAAAATGCATGTCATGGATTAAATCTCTCGACTCCATAAGAGGAGCTCCCAGTGCTTTGCGACAATCAACAGGGACGTCAGCGATTGGAAGAGCATCAGGGGGGCCAGCGGCAGCTGCAACCATGTGCTTATTGTGGGAGTTGGAACGTCTCATGAAGACATAATCTAGTTCGATCGCAAAGTGGTTGTAGTAGGCTCCTTGAACAGCGCCATACACATTTGCAAAAAGGGTTGCGACTAAAATCTGCCAGAAAAAAAACTTCCGCATTGCTCACTCAAAGTGTTAATCCACCAATCTATCAAAATAAAATTTCTCTCACAAGAGCTTTAATAAGCTCCACATCAAGATGTCATGTGTCTTTCTTTGAGATTGATTGATCTTTTTGTATGCAGCTTTGTATTCCTCTCTGAGCTTTTGGTTTTCTCCCCAATTCGGATCAATTATAAAGTTTGGAATAGATGTGAAAAAAGGGTCGAATTGATTAATTGGATTGTCTTTTCCCCAAAAACCTTGTAAGTCTGAAGAGGTGAGTCCCTTAGGAGGTTTTGGATAGTTATAATATGTTAGGTAAGGAGGAATTGCGAATGTGTTAGACTCCACTCTTAGTTGAAATGCTTGCGCATTTCCTTTTCCAAATCCGTAAACTAAACCCATTAAATAGTCGCTGTTTTTTAAAATCTTGTGAAAGTCGGTTGAGCTTTTCTTGAGTTTTTCTATGAATCTATCCAAGTAAAGTTTTGAATGCTATACTCTACCCTTTTTAACACCTAGGGAGGTAATATGGCTGGATTTCAGCGTTTATCAGACAAGCAGTGGCAGCTCATTGAAAGTCTTATCGATCA
>JAGROK010000105.1 GCA_020440285.1 Chlamydiia bacterium
AGGGTCATGCCTTTCATCATAAACAGGTGGAAAATTCTTTGAAAGGGGTGATTTTTCCTTTCTTAAAAATTTCTTTATGAATTAGACTGTTTAATCAAAACCATTGGAGCTATGATGAAAAAGATCTTAAGTTTTATCACTTTGTTTCTATGCACTGGATCCTTAGTAGAAGGATGGCAACCACAATCCCCTGCTGCACAGCCTCCAGCCCCTCTGATTTTACTCAATCCAGGGGAGCACATGCTGTGTGGAAAGAGTCGCGATGGAAAAGTTGAGCTCGAGGATGGGTCGAAGTTCAAAGCGCTCTCAGGAGATGCCCTTAAGATCTATGAAGAGTGGAGCTGGCATGATCACCTCACCGTCACCCCTAACACAATGTTAATGGGGGGATCAGATTTTTTCTTGATCAACTTGGACCGTCATGGAGAGTTTGTCCATGTCAATTTCTTCTCTGAGCCTAGTCGGACAAATCCCTATACCCAATCGATTTTCTTCATTGATCCCCATTATGGAGAGATCTATGTTCGCAATGGCAACAAAGATGAAATCTTATGGTTTGTAGAGGAAGAGGATATTCACCTTCTTAAGGATTGGGAACAAGGGGATCGAGTCCTCATTGGAAGTTATGTCGTCCCATGGCACAAAAAGTTTTCCATCCAATCTGAGCATGTGATGATCAACTGCGAAAAAGAGTATCTCAGACATGTCAGGGTCAAGCAATGATCAGATAAATACTGATATATAGTGATTTGAATCTAAAAATTAAATCGCTATGTTGACGAGAAGGGGCTTTGACCTTACCTTTCCGATAAAGGGACCTAAAAATGGCAAGTGGCGAGTTCTCGCTTTCAGCGCAAAGCTTTAAGTATTGGGAGATTTTTCTTTCCTGGTTGTTTAAGTATGAGACTCGATGCTTTGCGCTAAAAAGTCCCTCCTTTACCTACGAAAATCCTTCTGAGGCGCTCAATACATTTGGCAAAAGTTACCGAAAGTATATGGCATGTAAGGGAATCATCTGCCGCGTCACTCCCCACTTTAAAGACATTGAACAAACAAATGCGATCTTAAAAGTTATCTATGAGACTATCGAAGACCCTCAAATGTGTGAATGGGCGACATGCGAAGTCCTTGCTAAGGTAATGGCTTATCGCAATCTCAAAGTAGGACACACCCTTTCCCTTCCTATCATGACAAAGAGGGGGACGATGGAAGTTATCACTTATGTGGTTGATCGGGTTTTTGATCTTTGGAATAAGGTCTCTGCCTTTGGTCTTATTCCCTTAAAAGATGGAGAAGGAGCCCCTATTCTCCTTTTTCGAGGAACTGATTTTTCGTTTATGACAGAGGGAGGAAGAGCTTCCATTATGAGCGATCTTGATCCTAAAGGACCTGGGTACAGCTTGTTTGAAAAAGGGCAGCTTCCAATAAGGGAGTGGCTGAAAAAAACGGGAAAAAAAGGGAGGGTGATTGGCCACAGTTTGGGTGGAGTGGTTGCAGCCTACACCTTAATCCATGAATCTTCACTTATGAGCAAGGAAATGCATGAGTGTTCCTATGCCTTTAACTTCCCAGGTGTCTCTAATGATCAGCTTCAAATCTGGAATGACCTAACTGAGAAACCTCACTTTCAAGGGTTTGTTTGCCGCGGAGACCTCATCTCTAAGCTTGGAAACCTCTTTGGAAAGGTATATGAAGTGTCACTCGAGACTCCCCTTTCCCCAATCCGCGCTCATGAAACCCTCCTTTTTGCTCAGCATCGAGGACATCTCCACGAAGTGGATCTTGAACAAGAAAACCTCTCTTCATCAAGGCGGTACTATTCTAAGCTTCAACAACAAACCTCTTCCATAATATATGAGTTTGGATTAAAATTTTTATTTCCAACTTAGGAGAAGATGAAATGTTTGATATAGATCCAGCTTTGATAGAAAATCCCCCTTATATAGAGAGTGGAAGACCCCTCGATACTCCCATTTATATGAATCAACAGATGGTTGCCGTGATGACTGAAGATTATGACGCTCAAAGAAATCAGGTGAAAGCCTGCGCGGAAAAGCCTGTGCTTACCCTTTATATTCGCCATACATGCCCTTATTGCCAAAAGGTGATGGCCTACCTTCAAAGTGTCAATAAAACGATTCCCACCAAAGATATTGGAAAAGACCCTGGAGCTGCAGACGAGCTAATAAAAGTTGGAGGAAAGAGACAAGTCCCTTGCCTAGTGATCAACGGAAAGGCAAAGTATGAATCCTCAGACATTATTAAATGGCTTAAAGACAACCCTAAAAAGTACTAAAGGTTCCCTACTTGTGATCCTCAAAAATCCACTCAAGAAGGAGGGAGTCCATCCAATGAAACCCCCTCTTCTCTCCTGGAATTCCTAAAAAGCCAAGGTGTCCCCCAGTTTCGGTCACAACAATATCCACATTTTCTGGAACCTCTTTATAATCAACGATGGTGCAATCGACAATGGGATCATCAAAAGCAAAGAGGATATGGCAATCAACTGCAATGTTATGGATTAGCCTTCCTGAGCTGCATGCGTGGTAATAGTCCCTTCCATTATTTTGCCCTGATTGTGGAGCAATGTAGAAGTCAATAAAGTCCATAAGCCCCATTTCAACTGGGATCCGTATGGGAGGGAGCTTATTAAAAGTTTCATGGCGATAGGCAACCTCTTCTCTAAGAGCTGCCATAAAATACCGTTCATAAAAGGTGTTTTGGGAAAGGTGCTCAATGCTCGAATGCATATCGATAGGGGGATTGACTGAGATCACCTTATCGATCAATGCCTTAGCCTCTTCCCCTCGATCTCCTACCGTTTTAAGGACAAAGTTCCCCCCAAGGGAAAATCCAACGAGGATAATAGGAGAGTTTGGCGCATCTCTTTTAATTTCCTTAAGGGCTTCCCAAATATCTTCACTCGACTCGGAATGGTACATCTTTGTGCCATGCCCTTTTCCCAAGCCGCACCCTCTAAGGTTTAAGCGGATACTCCGCACCTTACCTTTATAGAGCTTGCGGGCTATCCTTGTCATATAATTCGATCGAGAAGAGCCACATAGACCATGGACTAAAACAACTGTTGGATCACTTTCTTTCCACCCCTTAGGGGTAGACACCTCCATTACAATCTTCTCACCATCTGGAAGATAGGCAAATCTCTTTAAAGAAGGGATCTTGCGCGCTACAGATAAAAATGTAGCTGCAATTGTTTGAGCATGGCAACTCGTGCAAAGCGGAAATGGCTTAAATACAGGTTGCTCCGACATGTTTTCTCCCCCCAAGAAATCATCTGGCACGATCTGGCACGAAGGTACCATTAGGAGATTTCTATCTCCTTGACTATCAGCTACTGTTTTTTAGTATTCAGACCGATGGTGAATATA
>JAGROK010000023.1 GCA_020440285.1 Chlamydiia bacterium
CTTTGTGAAGTCGTGCTTTTCTAGTAGCTCTTTGGGGATGAGTATCGTTGCTTCCATACTGTTTCTCCGTTTGAGAAAACAGTTTACACCGCGCCTGTATTATTTAAAATTTCAATTAGTATAAGATGTTTCCACTTGGGGCATAAATAGGAATGGTAGAGATGGCTGGAAGGGGATTGACTACAGAAGGACCTGAAATGACTGTATCTCTAAAGGCAACGATCGTGATATTTTGTCCGTTGGCATTAAAAGGGTTGAGAGGATTTGTGTAGATTGCTGCACGACTTTGATTATTAAAGCTAACTGCGTTACCAGTTGTTCCAATGTTTAAAATATCAGCAGGGGCCCCTGTTGAAAAACGGGGACGAGTAGACATCAAGATATTGCTTCCATTCTGTGCCCAATAAGTGATTGGGTTAGGAGGAACTCCCACTACGGGAGCGACGAAAGAGTTATAGCCTGCTACTGCTAACTGGGCAGTTGAAAGGGGAATGGCATTGGTGTTGTAGAGCTGTATATCAAATGAAATAGCGCCTAAGCCATTACTTACAACGGGAGAGGAGAAAGTTCCAAGGGGGGTTCCTGCAAAAATGTTCACTCCTCCAACAAGAGCTGTCTGAGGGCCCCAGAGTTCTCCACGACTAAATGGGGAGTCAGCAATATAGGTAAACCCTCCTGTTGCTTCATAGTCAATAATACTATCGCCTACTCTACCAACAGCTCCTCCTGCTACCCGAATGTCTCCTCCTGCACGAACATTAATGGTTCCTAAGTTAGCACTTACAACAGCGGTGCTATTAAAAGCTTTACTGTGAAGGTTTGCGGCGCCGTTGGTTCCATTAACACATTGAATGCTATTGAGTGTCCAAAAGTGAGCAGAGCTATTAATCGTTTCAATAAAGTCAAAAGAGGCGCTAACCGGTGCGGCTAAAAGAGGAGCTCCCAAAAGAATCAAACTATTTCCAACATGAACAAATAACTCAGATGGAAAATTAGCTAAATCGCGGTTATCGTTTTGAAATTCGACAAAAGCTGATCCTAAGCGGGAATCCATCACAAAATTGTTCCCAACATTGATATGTTGATAACCACGGGTTGATTCGTGTGAGCCTATAATCCCGAATTGATTATCAAAAATGCCAATAAAAGCACCTGAAATTCCTGGAAGACCTGGTCCATGTCCCATCATCAGATTCCTTCCAACATTGATATCAAGGTTAGCTGCAATAGATCCAACCCCTCCAACTAGAAAGCCTCGATCACCAATTCCGGAGAAATTGTCCCCTCCAAAAATGGTGCAATCTCTCCCAACATTTATGACAATATTTCCGCTATGGTTAACAGGGATCCCAACAATTTGCTGAGGACGCCCAATGCCTGCACCCGGGGCGTCAGTGGCATTTCCTGATTGAATAAAAAGATCTCGTCCTGCAGTGACTAAAATGGGGTTATTAGTGACATCATGAGGGTTACGCCCTTGTTTACAGATCATGGCATGAGCAAAAGCGCCAGTTCCTGATTGGAGAATAATGTCATTCCTTGCAAGGACTGTGATGGGGCCTGAAGTTGGGGTGAATAAAGCTAAGGAGGGTTCGTAAAACCCAATGACTGCAACGTCATCGGTTGCACCAGATCCCCCATTTAGGAAAATGCTTCCTAAAGTTGCCTCGACGTAAACAGCCCCATTGATTGAACCAAATACAACAGGGACTGTGCTCGCAGCACTCCCTAGGGTAATGTTTCCTGTTTGGGCAATGACAGTGACATTAGAGGCTACCCCACTTGCGTCGGTGTTTTCGAAACTTCCTAATGCATTAATGTTCCGCCCTACTGTCATATTTAGGGGACCATTTGCTGTTTGGATATCAACTGCAGATCCTGTTGTACTATTGTAGTCTCGACCAGCAACGATATCAACACCGCCACCTCCGCCGCCACCTGAGACAATAATATCGGCTTGAACATTGACATCTCGTGCAGCGTTAAGAGTTAGAATGCTATTTCCCGCTCCAGTAGGTGCCCAAGTAACAGTGGCTGTTACCGTAATATCTCCACTTCCTCCTGCTGTTCCGGCACTTGTCTGAACTAAGACATTAGCACCTCCAGCTAGAGCAGCTGTTAAGTCTCCGACTAAAAGTCGCGCTGGTTGAAAACCTGCTCCGGTATATGGGTTGCTAAACCCTCCATCGGTCCCAGCTGGTCCAATAATAATGTCGTTAGGGTCAAGGAGAAGAGTTCCCCCTTTTCCGTTGAAAGCGGTTGTATCAACGGTTCCCCTGTAGGTAAATTGAGATGTGGGGGTTGAAATTTCGATAGACCCTCCATCTCCTTTTTGGGTCCCTCCTCTAACACTGGTGTGGCCAAAATATCTAGTTGCTTGATCTGACCAGATAACGACATTTCCTCCATTTCCCCTTTCTAGCGCACTGGCCTCAATGACTCCTCCCTTTGCTACATGGGTCATTTGGGATGCCAAAAGATTGGGATCTTTTCCCTGATAGCTCCCTCCAATGTATGCTTTCCCTCCTCCCATAAGTCCAGATACGTCGACTAATGAGGTTTCATTAAGATCGACTTGGTCTGCTAAAATGAAAACCTCTCCTCCTTGAGTTCCCCTTTTAGACTGGATGGTTCCACTATTTTTGACAGAGGTTAAATATAGAGCATCTCCTTTTTTTACGACATGAAGGGCATCGGGATCAGCGTCGGTTTTTATAGCATGAGAGAAGGGGTTTCCCTCGGTATTAAGATGGTTTGCTGCACCCCCTTGAACGAAGAAAGGAGCTTCTGAATTGGGGCGGTAAAGTAGAGAAGTGCACCCTATTGCGGCAGCACATCCTCCTTCAGCCTCCAAGATGCCAATATTTTCAATATCTCGACTAATTAAAAGAGCATCTCCATTCTTTGTTTTAATCACTCCATAGTTGAGGATCTTAGCTGTTGAATCTCCGAAAAACTCAATCTTTTCCCCATTAAGAAAGTCACTATCAAGGACATCGAAAGTAGATCCAATGAATGAGGTTGTATTGATCATAGCCCCTTCTCCCACAAGGATCCCACTTGGGTTGAGCAGGTAAAGGTGACCGTTGGATTCGAGTTGTCCTAGAATTTCGGAGGCTTTCCCTCCAATAACACGGTTCAAAGTTGCAGATGACGTAGAGGGCTGTACAAATTGGGTCACTTCTCCTTTTTGTATGGAGAACTCTTTCCAATTTAAAACCGTTTTGTCTTGTCCAGTTTTTACAATTAAAGTGTGATCATTAGGTGTTGAAAGCTCTCCTTTGCCATCAATCCCTTTTGGATTTGCAAAAAGAGAAAGAGAAAGTAGCATTACAAAAATAGACTGATACCAAGACACAATAAACCACCTCATAAAAGAGTTCATTCCTGCTTTTTTTTGCTAAAAGCAATTTCTATACCGCTCATGATTCAAAACTTGGTTTTTCCCTGTTTACGACTCTCGATCTTTAACCCTATCTGTATTGCTCCTATCTCTTGGATAGGAGGCTGCTTCGATAGGATCAAACCTTAAGCGCTGACTTTGGGAAATTCCCAAGTTTTGAACCACGAGCGGTATAGCTTTAATCTAGCTTGATAAAAAGAAAAGTTCAACCCCAGAGCGATCTATTTTTTCCTTCAGGGCTTCACGAGCAGGTCGCATTCGGGGGGATTACTTATTTTCTTCGCGCATTTTTCGAAGGGACTCTTTCATCTTACGCATTTGGCTATAGATCATTTGAGAGAAATGCCTTGTCATGTTTTCTAGAAAGAGCTTTTTTTGACATGGAGTGAACTTTTCAATGAACACCTTCCAAGAATTAGGATCTTGATTGGTTGAGGTTTGAATCTGCCGCGGCTTTAACTGAGAGGGGGTATTGATAGGGTTCATAAACTTTCTCTATCCATCATCTCGATCCCTTTTTGGAAAAGGGTGGGATTGGCTGATTCTCCTTTAAACTGCTTTTCTTGAAAGGCGGTGATATTGTGGTAGTCTTGGTTTGAGCGGATGATTTGTGGGCGGACGAATACAATCACATTCCGCTTTTCATCATTGGTGGTGGTTTTACTAAAGGCCGCTCCAATAAGGGGGAGTCCTCCCATGCAGGGGATTCCAGACCTTCGCTCTCTTTTTGTATTTCGAATCATGCCACTTAAAACAAGGAAACTTTGATCGGGGACATGGACTTGCGTTGCCATGTCCGTTTTTGTTGTATTGATTCCATTTGCCGTATCAGCAATGCGGTTGAGGTTAGGGATCACATCGGTGATTTCTTCGGAGATTTCGAGGGTGATGATGTCTTCCTCACCAAGGAGTGGGGTGATATTAAGTTTAACCCCAACATCACGGTATTCGATATTTGCAGACGTTTGTTGGCTAGCGCCAACTGTCTCAACAACTGATCCTGTAAATGCAATGTTATCCCCGACAAAAATGCGAGAGAGTTTGTTGTCTTGCGTGATGATTTTCTGATTGAGAATGATTGTACTATCACCGTCGGCTTCAAGCGCTGATACAAGAGAGCCTAAAGAGAAGTACGATTTTCCTTTATGGAGAATGATATCCCCGATCACTCCGAGATCAAAGCCCCGTCCTAGAGGAAATTGATCTGTTCCTGTTGGTGTGTTTGTCGCGTTGATCCCTTGCAAAGTGTTTGCAAATGGCGCTTGACTCGAAGTGGCCGGGAAATTACCAAGTCCATACCCAAATTTTTGACGATATTGTCCTCCAGCTCCCCATTCAAGGCCAAATTCAAGTCCCTTACGAACGTCGGTTTCAATCACAAGGACTTCGATAAAAACCTGTTTTTTAGGGACATCTAAACTAGAGATGAGGGAGGAGAGTTCCTCAATCCCATCTTCTGTTCCTGAATAGAGAATAGAGTTTGTAGATTCTACCCATTGCATCGAGTCTATGGCTTGAAGAAGCTCTTTTGATGCATGTGAATTGCCTTTCATACCGATTGCGACATTTTTAATCGCATTGATGATTTCAGTGCCTACGTGGTACTGAAGTTTATAAATGTGGAACTCTCCCTTCTTTTCATATTCGTGATAGGGAAGGATCTGAGTTTCTTTAGATTCGTTAACTAAGTGGATTTTCTCTTTTCTTTCCTGGTTTCCACGTAGTTTAGCAAGCTTTTGCTCTTTGCGCTCTTCGAGCTCCCACTCTTCCATTTTTTCAACGAGGTAATACTCTCCCCTTTGCTCAGCGCGAATTCCTTGCTGGTCAAGAAGCTCTACCATGATCCTTAAAATGTTTTCAGGGTCAGTTGGTTTTCCCGTTACCAAGCTAATGTTGAAATCGAGTACTTTTTCATCGTAGAGGAACGTCTGCTCGGTAATGGTACTTACAAATCGGAGAAACTCGAGCATCGAGACATCTTGGAAGTTGACAGTGATCGCTTTTTCTTCACTTTCTGGAGGCGTTGTATCGAAGTGAAGCACGTCATCAGAAAAAAGAGATGAAGTGAGAAAAGCGAGGAGAAAGAGTATTCGAACAATCTGTTGTTTCATTCTTTTTATGAATGGTAATGGTTAAAGAAGTTTAGATCTTAGCAACTTTGTGAGTTAGAAAGTAGAAGTTTTTGCACTGCATTGGATAGAAATGACTAAGGATGAGTTTTTGTAAATTCATAAGTTTCTGATCAACAATAAGATAGAAAGATCGCTTCTTTATCTAAAATTAATCTAAGTTGGTTAAAAGTAGAGAAGATAGTCAACGCTGAAGGTGTAGTCGCGGTGGCCTAAATTGCGGGGATTGAGATAGTAAGGAAGACCTGTAGCAACATTTCCAGAGACCCGATTGTTTTGATCGTAGAGTTTATCGGAGTTTAGCTCTAAGCTGAGAATGTTTCCTCGAAATATGTAGAGGGCCCACGTCAGCGTCGCCCGCTCTTTAGGAACATTGAATGAAAGGGCTTCCCAGCTGCGGGAATATCCGAGGGCAATAGAGCTTGGCCGAGTGCCTAGTTTAAAGGAATAGGCAAGCTCTGCATCAGAAGCTGCAGGTCTTGCTCCCTTGAAGGTGATTCCATTGCCGCTGAAGGCGATATCTCTACGGTTAAAAGGGCGGAGCGCTTGGTTATAAGCGAGGAGAAGGGTCCAATTTCCCCATGAAAAGTTTCCATGGCAATTGATTCCAGGTACAACGTGGTGGAGTTGCTCTCCATTTAGAGGATTGCCAAAGACTCCTTGCATTCCGACGGAATCGGCAACATTTCGAATAGCGCCAACGGCTAATTTGCAGTTTAACTCTTTGATTTTGAAGCGGAGTCCGAGGTTCATTCCATAGTTGTTGAGATTGTTTCCTGAATCGGCATGACTGTCTCCCTTGAAAACATAGGTGGTGCAATGGAGGTAATGGTTAAAAAAACCAACGGCTACATTGCGAGCAAGGGTACGGAAGAGGATACGGGTGAGGGGGACATGAACGGCAGCAAAGGTTGTATATTGTCCATAGGGGATATAGGTTTGCCCAATTGTTCCATACCAAGGCTGTTTGGTTAAATCGCCGAAGGTAATAAAGAGGGAGTCGGCGTGGAGGCGGGAGTTTGCAACGCGGGAAAGGCTCCTTGCTGGGTCGAGAGAGCTGTCATATTCGATCCCAATGAATCCATAGAGCCATGGGGCAGCAACGATTAAAAAGTCAATTTCTGCATCGGTTAAATTCAAATCACTTCGAGCTCTTCCCGTCGCATCTTTTTGTACAAAGCCTGTAAACTCTATCTCTCCACTCAAGAAAATGCGGGGATTAACAGGATATGGGATCCCTTTTTTATCCATAAATTGCGTGGCTTCTTTTAACTCTAAAAGAATCTGCAGATCTTTATTCACATTTGACAAACTAGACATTAAATCGGTTCCGTCAAGTGTTGCCCGTACACCAGGATAGGGAGAGGAGGTGACAAATGTCCCAAAGTAGTCGACGATTTGTTGCTGGAGAGAAAGCTCTTTTTTTTCAGAGGGTGCTTTAATGCTTTTAAGAAGAGGGTTTTGGTAACTTTCAGGGATGATTTCTTGTGTTTCTTCTTTCGTTTTTTCTTCCGCTTCTTGGAATTGGACATAGGTTCCCTCTTCTATGGCAAGCAAGGGGAGGGTAAGAAAAAGAAACAAAAAAGGGAGTTTCATGGCAGGTTATGGATTGTGATAGGTTTAAGAGTGTCATCGGGAGTAAACCCGAAAATTTTACTGTAAAAATAGAGCTCACTTTCAAGGGCCCGCTGAATATTTTCAGCTGCTCGAAAACCGTGCTGCTCTCCCTTAAATAAAAGGTAGGCAACAGGGATTTTCTTTTGGTTAAGGGCATCGAACATCATTTCGGCTTGAGATGGAGGGACAATTTTATCCTCTTCTCCTTGAAAAAGAATCACCGGGCAAGAGAGCTGATCTGTGTGATGGATAGGACTGAGTTCAACATACCGATTTTTTGCTTCAGGGTAAGGGCCGATTAATCCTTCCAAATATTGAGATTCAAATTTATGGGTGTCAGCGACAAGGGCTTCTAAATCGCTGACTCCATAGTAGCTCGCTCCCGCTTTAAAAACGTTTCGAAACGTTAGGGCAGCAAGTGTCGTATAGCCCCCTGCGCTTCCCCCTTTGATTGCCATTCGGTTTTTATCAACAAGCCCCTTTTCTGCTAAATAGAGGGCTCCATTACAACAATCATCAACATCAACAATTCCCCAGTTTCCTTTTAGCCGGTTTCGATACTCCCTCCCAAAGCCTGTGCTTCCCCCATAATTAACATCGAGAAGGGCAAAACCTCGAGAGGTCCAAAACTGAATCTCTAAACTTAAAGAATTACTGACTTGAGCTGTGGGTCCTCCATGGCTCCTGACGATTAAGGGGGGCAAGTCAGAGGGGAGGTAATCTTTGTTTGTAGGAGGATAGTAAAATGCATAGGCTTTCTGGTTTCCCTCTGTTGGAAATTCGATCGTTTCAGGAAGAGAAAGGTAAGCAGGATCAATGTTTGCCTCTTTTGACTTGCGAAGAACTTTCCAATTGGTTGTCTCGATGTCGTATTCAATAAGCCCCTTCATTTCTGTGGGAGAGCTCCCTAAAAAATAAAGGGTATTTCCCCTTGAGGTGATCCCATCATAGCAGGTAAAGGGGAGATCGAGGGTTTCAAGCCTTTTTTTATCAGGGTCTAAAATAGCTAAGTGATCGGTTCCTTTGTCGGTATACACGCAAGCGATTTTCCCTCCATTAATGAAGGTATAGGTCGACATTTTAAACACCCACAAAGGCTGCCCAAACTCTGCTTCCATCGGACAAAGGGGCTCTCCCATTCGATAAAGATTCCACCAATCAGTGCGATCAGAAACATAATGCAAAACGGCATCGGGGCTCCACTGTGGCTGGAAAATAGATTCCTTTTCTCCTCCTGCAACCTTTTTGACATCTTCCAAAGAGCCATCAGAAGTAAGGGATCCTACCCAAAGGGTTGATCCATCCCAGGGCATATTAGGGTGGTCCCAAGTAAGGAAAGCAAGATGGGTTCCATCGGGATGGAGAGCAGGCATCGAATAAAAATCATGCCCTTCGTGGATGAGTTCGACCTTTTCCCCGATCTTAACGAGCGTGTTGATCACATCATGCTCTGATCGGTGCTCTTCTTGGATGGCATATAAAATCCCTCTTTTGGGATCAAAGAGGGGGTTTGCATACCGCTTCCCTTCTTCTCCACAAATCTTCTCGATTGTGCCATCAGCTGTTTTTCTATATAGCCCCTGGTCCTTGTCGTTTATAAAATAGAGAGTGCCATCGGAGACAGTAAAAGAGCCTCCTCCATATTCATGAACTCGCGTTCGAGCATTATAGGGAGGGGGTAAAATATCTTCGCCATTTCGAACAATTGTATACCTCCCTTTTTCTTCGGGACGCATCTCGCTCCAGTAGATATCTTCCCCATCGATCACAATCTCTCCTAGTCTCACGGCTGATTCGGTAAGCATTGAGGAGGTAATCGGTGATTTCCATGAGCCACAAGGTCTTGTTTCCATAGTCCAAACGCACAAAGTTAAGAGGATTAAAAGAAGTTGCTTAAACATGGAAAAATTTTAATACATTAGAACTTTATTGCGCCACTAAACTTTGCGTTAACGGGTTTTTTTTATACCGTTCGTGGTTCAAAACTTGGGAATTTCCCAAAGTCAGCGCTTGAGGTTTGATCCCATCGAAGCAGCCTCCTATCCAATAGATAGGAGCGATGCAGATAGGGTTAAAGATCAAGATGCTGACACAGGGAAAAACCAAGTTTTGAATCATGAGCGGTATAGGTCGAGAAGGAGATGGCTCCAGTCAGCAAAGCAAATGCCGGCAAATGCATATAGAATAAAAGGTTGGTAGTACTTATAAAAATTGAAGAGACTTTTTGTGGGTGGCAACGTTTTGTAAAGGATAAGAAAGATGAGGGCTCCCCACCCCATGAGCCAAACAATGCGAGTGAGTGAGCCAAAAAGAAGATGGTGGGAAAGGCCTCTATGGCTAAAAACCTTTGCATAGGAGCGAAAGGGGATCGATATAGCTGAATTAGTTTAAAATAGTAATAATTGGACAGAAAATTTTCGGTGAAAAGATCTGGATGAATTGTTACTATTTTAAACTACTTTAGCTATAAAATACCCCGCAGAGAAAAAAGGGGGATTTGACTTGCGAGATCGAGGTCAGGGTTCATAAAGAGGGTGCTATAGGTAAAAGCCCCTGCAAAGGTGATCATTAGGTCGCACTCCGGGGTTACATTGGGCATGTTGTTTATACATCGCCATAAGAGCACCGTTTTTCAATTTCATGCTCAAGGTAGGGGATGAGGGCAGGCTGGCAGGTTTCAAGAAAGGCTTTGAGATCTAGGGTGGCTTGGATTAGCTCCTCTTTTCTGGGAGAGGTGGAGGGAATAAAGTGAAGCTCTCCAAGGTCGATTTGCATTGCTTTGCCATCGATAAGGCCAAGGTTTCTTTCGCAATTGATATCATCATCTCCAATGCCCCGTTTATTTCTTACCGTGAGATAATCAAGAACAGCGTCGATCACTTCTCCCCCTTTTTCTGGAGACGCCTTTATCGTATCAAAGATCGAATATCCCCTTTTCTGAATAAGAAATTCCATATTATCGAGCTTGAGGGTGAACTTTTGACCCTTCGGGGTTTTGAGTTTAATGGACTGGTTGAGATAGTTGGTTTTATTTAAGTGAAGGTAGAGAACTCCCGAGTGGTCTTGCAATCTTTCGTAGGCAATTTGATAGCTTTGAAAAAGGCGCTCTCTTAGGTGTCTGTGACGATTCACACATTCTCTGTGGATCATTTTGAGTTGTTTTGATAAAGGGAGGGAGTTTAAGAGGTATTGCGTTTTCATATGCTTTTGTTTAAAGAACTTAATGACAATTGTTCCATCTTCAGAAACAAAGGCATAGCACTCTTTTCCACTCCCAAGAAGGGTGAAGGTCTCTTTTGAGATTTTATCGAGGAAGATTTTCTGTTTTTCTGACGGCTCTCCAAAATCCCAACGAGGATCATAGCCATGACGAGACTGGATTTTACTGCACGAAAACCCCTTTGTTCGATGGATGCAGCTAATATAGATAAGGCCAAATAAAAAGATAAAAAGGGCAATAGAGCAAGGGGCTAAATACTTTCTATAGGTTGGGTTCATAACGTTTGATCTCTTGTTTCATCGAGAGGTCCACCTCTTTTAGGTGTTTGGGGGCGTATAGCTTAACGAAATCATGAATTTGAAGGGAAAGGGCTTTAAGTTCATCGTGCATTGGGTTTGGAGTCTCATCTTTTCGAAACTCCCCAATGTCGATTTCAACGGCTTGGTTTTCGATGAATCCAAAGTTTTTAAAGAGTTGCAAATCTTTGTCATAGATTCCTTTCTGAGATCTTTTAGCAACAACGTTTAAAAGGGAGGTGATCGCCTCGATTGCTTCTTGATTTTTCCCTTCTTGATAGAGGTTTTTCAAGTGGTTAAAAGCAAGGGTTGCCCGCTTTTGGACAAGGAATTCCATCTGATCTAAGGGAACTTTTAAAGAGTTTCCGTTTTGATCAATGAGAGTCAGGGTAATCCCTAAATGGTCTGTTTTATTAAGGTGAAGGTATAAAATGGCAGTTTCTTCTTTTAACTCTTCATAGGCAATCTTATAACTTGTAAAAGCTTCTCTTCTCTCTTGCATCCTTCGGTGTATTTTTCCCATCGGATAGAAAATTTTCTTTGCAGGGATCGGAAGGAAGTCTGCCCATGTCCTTGTTTTCATGTGCTTTTGTTTGAAAAATTTAATCACGAGACGGTCATCTTCAGAAACAAAAGCGTAGGTATGGTTTCCACTTCCTAGGTATCTGAAAGGTTGGTTGAAGAGGGCATCAAGCTCTCCACGTGAGAAGGGGGAGGGGATTTCCCATTCAGGCATAGGAGCGTGGTGAGAGGTGATCTTTTTTACGGTGAATCCTTTGGGGCGCTCACATCCACTTAAAAAGAGGATGGCAGGAAAAAGCATTAAAATAATAATCCGGGAAGCTTTCAGCATATTCATGGGACCCATTCTACACAAAAGTGGTCAAACCGTCTACCGTTTCTATAGCATCGATTTCTGAATAGGGGATGATATAGCCAAGAAGGTTGAGATCAAAAATTTTCATAGAGATGGAGGCGATCCCATCGCTTGCTAGGGAAGGCTCTTTCTGAAGCTGTTTGATCTCTTTTTCGTTTGTTGAAACAATAGAAAACAGGATCTGGTTTTCAGCCGCCGTTTTAAAAATATGGGTTTTTTCAAGTAAAAAATCTTGGTCAAGGGCTTTTAGGGATATCTCAAAATGTTTCTGCAGAATTTCTGGAGGAATAAGGCCCTGTTGGTAAGAGGGGGTGATTGAATAGAAGTAGCTTTCGATAAGCTCATCGTGGGTTTTGGCATTGAGGAGCTCTTTAAGGCGGCTAAGGTTTTCATATGTGCGAGTGATCATTCCTCCATTAAAGTCGCGGAGGTTATGGAGATATTTTTTAAGGAAAGCAAAGATCAGAGAGCGGGCCTCTTTTATATTCTTTCCCTCTTTTCGCACCGTCATTTGATAAATATATGTCTCTTTTAAAAACCGGTGATCAAGAATTCCAGAAATTTTTCGCTCTTGTTTTCGGATAGAGATGGGAGGGGTGGAGGTCAATATGAGCTCTTCACTATGAGGCTTTTGAACCCTAGCAACAATGGCTGAGAAGTGAAAAAAGCCCTCTTTTTCTCCATGAAATTGGATGATTGCCTGAGGTGGGTCATTGATGGTTGAGAGCTCTTTGTTTAGGGAAATGATACTTCTCACTTCTTTTTCATTGGTTGATAGAGTGGTGGAGGTCTTGGAATGAATGGCTTTTTTAATCTCTTTTTGAAGACGCTTTTTTAATAGTTTGATCTCTTTTGACTTAAAGGGGAGATCGTGGTTTTTTTTCATTTCAAAATAAAGGAGGCGGATCCCTTCTTTCCCTTGTTCATCAATGACGTTGCTTCCTGGAACTAATTCAAGGTTTGGAACAAACTTTGAAATGGCTTTAATGATATCGGCGACTTCAAGCATTTCTGATAGTGGGTCTAGGTTAACGCTGATAAGAAGGGCAACAATAGGGGATTTGGAGACTGTCGTTTTTAAAATTTTGAGGCTCAAGTGGCGCTCACTCGGTCTTGCTTTTGTTGAATAAGTGGCGATTTTCCTAAATAGGTAAAGATAAGAGAGGATCTTACTCAGGTAGTTTAGGGGGCGTTTTGTTGCAAAATCATCGTGAAAGAGAACCGAAATCTTCTCCATCTCTTTGAAGATGATATGGTCAAAGACTTGAGGTTTTGCATCAAGATAGGGAAGGATATGATCAGGAATCTTATTGGGGTTGTGATCATGGGTGGCTTTTAAGATAAGCTTTTGCACATCTGAAAAAATGCTCCCCATTGAATATTCATAAGGATTTTTGATTAAAGAGGTTAGATTCTCAAAAAGGATCGTTGCTTTTTCTTGCATTGTGTGCCCTTTGCTAAGAACAATCTGTCTTGCCTTTTCAACACCTAAGATTGTCAGACGGGCCTCTTCTTCGAAGCTTGGGAAATTTTTTTTGATCGTTACTAAATCTTTGAGGCTTTCTATTTCGATGAATAGCTCGATAACATAATACCGCTTTTGAGGTCTTACAATGAACTTAAAGCTAAGGGAGCGGAGAAAGGTAATCGGCATAGCTGTTTTTCCGGGAAGGAGCTTTTGGGAGATCATATCACATAAAAAACGTCCCATTCCATGTGCATGCTCTTCTCTAACAAGAACTGTTAGCGAAAGTGTACAGGGGGCGTCCTTTGCTTCTGTAAGGTTGATAAGAGGAAGAGCATTTTCTAGCTTTTGAAAGCTGATATCTACTGGAATAAAATAAGAGGCTTCGTGGATGGCAATAACAGATTCGGGGATTGTTTCTCGAATAAGCTTTTCCATTGAAGCAACGTAAGAATCAAAACCGGGGTGGGAGTGCTTAAGCGGGGATGCTGCCTTAATTTTGAGAAAATCGATCTTCACATATCTTTCCTTTATTTGACATGAGTTCGATTTCGACATTGACCTCATGTTTATTTAACGAATGGTAAAATCTATAGATGAACTAAGAATTATTTGCAAATATTGCTTTGAATCTTGAGGTAGGCTTTGTGGAATTGAATGTCTCCAAGGGGGGAAATAGAGAGATTTTTGAGAGAGGGGTTTTTCACGTAGTTGAGATGGAAGTGGTAAAGGGGGATGAGGGGCATTTCATCGACAAGTAGGTATTCGGCTTGTTCAAGGGTTTCTTCTCTTGCTTTCTTTTCTTGGTGGAGCCCCTTTTCAAGGAGGCGGGAGTAGTCTGGACTTTCCCACCCACTGTAATTGCGGTAAGCATTCTTTCCGTCAAAGCGTTCCAAAAAGCTCATAGGGTCGCAGTACTGCCCAATCCAAGACATTTGGGCAATCGAGTAATCTTGACTGCAGAGCTTAGAAAGGTGTGTCTTAAATTCTTGGGCTTGAAGCTTAACATTCAAACCGAGAGTTTCTTTCCAAAAATTTTGAAGGGTAATGGCTAAGTTTTTGTGGAGCTCAGTTGGGAAATAATTATATGTGATTTCTGGAAATTCTTCTTTGGTGATTCCAAGCTCTAAGAGTCCTTGATGAAAATATTTGATGGCGAGCTCTTTTTGTTGATCTTCAACGAAAAGGGAGCTCCCTTTTTTCAAAATGGTAGGAACAGGTCCTGTTGCTATATCATCGAAGAGATGAAAGAGGTTTTCGGTGATCAGTTTTCGATTGATTGCATAAGAGAAAGCTTTCCGAATGTGAACGTTGTTAAATGGGAATTTTTGGACATTAAAAGTGCAGAAAGTGGTGCTGGCAATAGGGCGCTGCTTTAGGATGCCACGCTTTCGCAGGGTTGGAATGGCATCTAAGGGAAGGGTAGAAATCAAGCCCCCATTAAAATCAAGAAAGCCTTGGTCAAAAAGATTTAAAGCGGTTGCTTCATCATTGATCATTGAGATATGAATTTTCTCAAGCTTTACCTCAGCGGCATTCCAATAGTAGGGGTTTTTAAGGACAACGATTTCGTCTTCTTCCTTCCATGATGAAAGGAGGAATGGTCCACTTGATAAGGTTTCATTTGAGCGAGTGGGATGGGGCACCTGGTCTCCATTGAAAGGGACAGGGAAATAGGTGGCAAAAGAGGTCAGCTGTAAAAAGTAGGGGGTAGGACGAGCTAGGTGGACGAGGAGCGTTTTCTCGTCGATGGCTTTAACCCCAACGTCCTCTACAGGGCATTTTCCCCTCTTAGCATTTTCTCCATTTTTAATGGGAAAAAGGAGGTGGGCAGATTTAGAAGGGAACTTCGGGTCTAAGATCCGTTTCCACGAAGCCTCAAAATGATAAGCAGTCAGAGGTGTTCCATCAGACCACATACTCTCCCTTAGGTAAAAAAGGTATTTCTTTTTATCCTTAGAGATTTTTACTCGTTCCGCAAGGGCAAAAGAGATACTTCCATCGGGTTCTAAACGGGTCAACCCTTCGTAGAGCATAAAACTCATCGTTGTTGTGATAGGATCGGTGCTGATTCGGGGATCTATGGATAGGGGACTATAGCAAAAATTGATTCTGATTGACTGGTTTTTTTGGGATGGGGTTTTCTTGGAACACCCCCCTTGCAATAGAAGGATAGGGAGGAATAAGCGCCAAAATAAAACTGAACGTCGGGATAGGTTCACCAGAGCAATGCGGGTAAAAACCAAGCGTTGAATCACGATCAGCAGAGAAAAAAAGCACTTCATTTTCGAAATACTACGGGATTATCCCTATCTTAATCAAGAAAATCGTTGGGGTTGTAATTATAATCGTCCCAATCAGGATAATGATTGGGGCGCCTACTTTGCTCTTCCCATAGTCTACGAAGAATTTGCTCATTATGAAAGACAAACATTGTTGATAGGGCTCCCAAAAGGGAGAAACCTGCTCCAGTAAAGAAGGTGACCCTTTTTTCAAATCTAAAAACTTTCGAAGAAAGAAAAGGGGTTGAGATGATCCCAACGACTAACGCAATAGTAAGAGATATCCGCTTTTTCTGAGACTCATTAAGGTCTGAAGGGATAATTTCAGCTATGATTCGGACGGGGGCATAAGCTAGCAAAGCATAAGCTGTAGGAAATACCCCCTTTACAGCAGGGAAAGCATAGTCAAATGCAAGGAGCACCTTGATCACTAAAAGGGTTATGGATGAAAGAGTTCCTAACGCAGTGCCCACTTGAGCCCCATCTATAACAGCGGCTTTCCAAGAGCCCATTTCTTCAATGTATTTAGTGTAAATGGGATAAGCGTTAGAGTTGTCATCTATTGAAAAGGGCTTGACATAGTACTCAATCGATTTATTAAGTTGGTTTTGTGCCTCTTTGGTTTTTTTCTTAAGGGGGAGCTTTTTAAAAATTTCTGCACACTCCTCAGAATCTCTTCCATCCTTTTCTAATCGGTTAATCAGAGAAGAAGGATTTGGGTAGTCTTCAATAAGCTCTACAATTGCATTTAGAGAAAGTTCACTTGCTCCCGAGGATAGGTGAAGCTCATCGCTAACGAGTTTAGACTTTCTGCTCCAAAATTCTTCTTTCTGTTGGGCGGTCAAAGGGGTTCTTAGAGGGGAGAGACTTGCTTGAATTCCTGGGTTAAGCTTTTCTCTATTTTCTCTTGTTTGAAACTCCTCAGGAAGGGCCTCATAAATAGCTGCAAGAACAAGCACAGCCTCATTCGCAATGCCATAAACTCTGTTGAGAAGGTCGATAGGCTCTTTATTTTCAATCATCTGTGCTAGCTTTTCCGGAGGGGTGTTTTCTATAGCAGCGTATAGAATCCATTCTGCGCCAAGTCCTTCTTTTTCTTGCTTCCAAAATCTTGCCCGCTTATCTTCAATAGACTCGTTGCTATGATTTCCGGTGATTAAAGCTTTTACTTTTTCAGCTGTTTGTTCTGCAGCGCGGGAAAGAGCCATTCGTAAATCGGAATTTTCAGAAGCAAGCTTTAAGAAAGTCAAGGCTGAGCCAAGGGTTCCACAGCTAATGGCCCCTTTAATCGAAATCACGTGGCTACTAAGCTGTCTAGTCATTCCTCGGATGAAAAAAGAGGTCGCAAGAAAGGGGAATATGAGATCAGCGGCAGTTAAAATCAAAAGGGTTTTATCGCTATCGCTTTTTTTGCAAATTCTTTCTCCTAAATGTTTTTTACATCTCCTGATTAGGGTAAGAGAAGAGCCTGTGAGAAACCCTGCTGAAACAGGGATTGAAATCCCTCCATCTCTTGCGAGAAAATGGATTGTAGATAGAGCCCCTTTCTTAAGATGGGGCGCTAGAAAAACGGCTCCTTTTTTTAAAGCAACCGCTCCACTCCCTATAGTCAAGCAAAAAAGTCCGATTTCAGAACTAGAAGGGGAATAAGAATCAATCCTCGGCATGATAGGTATGGCTTCCTATTGAAGGCAGTATTCGAATTCGCCATGATCTTCCATCATTATTAATCTTCTGTTTTCATCCCTTCGACTCCAAAGATGGAAAGAAAAAAGAGCTCCCCCTAAAAGGGAATAGGAAGCGCTAGTGAGATAGGTGATCCGTTTTTCAAATAAAAAGGTAGAAAGCTTTGGGGTAAGGACTGCGCCAGTCAAGATAGAGAAGGCTACGCCAATCTTATCCTTATGATCTGGATTGATTTTAGCCCACTGAACCCCTTGGTAGGTTACTCCCATCACGGCAGCAACCGGAAGGGTTCCTTTGATTGTAGGATAGTGTTGCTTGAGTAGTTGAAGGGTCTTTAGTGCTAAATAGGAGGCCACCGCAAGAGTTGAGGCGCCTAGTCCAGCAACTACAGAAAATGCCAGGTCTTTTTTAGAGAACTTCTTACTGGCATAACGGTTATAGAAAGGGCCTATCCCAGCATCAATTAATTTTTGCCTATTAATCGCTTCCTGAAAACGAGGTTCTAGCGACTTCCAAGCTTCATCGGTGCGAATCTCTTCAGGAAGAGATAGATAGATTTTTACAAGGAGCTCACCAGGTCTTCTACAGTATCCTTCATTCTTCCAACAAGAGTTTAATTTTCCGATTGGATCATTTGCAGATGGGCTCAAAAAGAGTTGCGAAAACTGCTTGTCAGAGAGGTCGTGATCATCTTGAAAAAAACGCTGATTCATGTACCAAAACCGTTGAATTTCTCCTTCAGTGAGTGGAATGAGCTTTTCCACTTCCAGGCCAAGGGTCTTTTTATTTTCTGGAGTTTGCAGCTGTTCTGGTAATGCAAGGTAAATATCCGCAATGATTTTGTTTTCTTTTTTCCCCAGGTAAAGGTCACCCTCTCCTACGTACCGAATAGAGTTGAAAGGATATCTCCTTTCAAACTGGATCAATTGAGCTAGCTGGGATGGAGTATAGTCTTCCAAGTGGTTAATAATATAATCGTGGTCACTCTGTCGAGAAGGTTGTTCTTCCCAAAAGGCTTTCATTTGCTCACCTGTGAGGGGCCCCCCAGCTTCTAAGTGAAGCACCTCCCCTTCTTCTTCTACAGGAGGAGCACTTTTTAGATACTCGAATGAGTGGGCAAAGTCTTCCCTTTTGCGTTTCCAAACAAGGGCAAGGGAAGAAATGGCGCCAAGAGCGCTATGAGCGATCACCCCAAGTCTTGTCATAGGAGAGAGGGTAATCTTTTTTTGGATGGTGCGGATAAAAAGGGCGTTTAAAGTAAAGGGGAGAACTCCATAAAGGGCTGTTGAGATGAAAACAGCCTTTTTTCCTTGTTGTTTGTCGCAGCAGGTTTGGACTGCCAGTTTGGAACATGGGGTGTGGGCAAAGGTTGCAGCGCCTGTAAGGAGGCCAACGGAAAGGGGACCCGAGGAGATTTCTAAAAGAACCTTTTTGGCTGAAGGGGCAATAGCAATTCCTTGCTTAACTAAAAAGCTTCCAGCACATCCTAATGCCAAAAAGGTTAAAGCTGCCGTTGCATTTTCAACTTTATTATTAATCATAAAACGGGAACCTATCTTCTTTCTTTTTTTATTTTTACAAATTCACAACCTTCAGCTGCGCCATACAAAAGGGCAAACCCGCCACTTTGAAGCTTTGTCATCGAATGATTGGAAAAAGCTTTTGCAAGAGCAGGAGCGAGAATAGTTGTTCCAACGAGAACGGAAAGGAAAGCTGCATCATACTTGTTTATGTCTAATCCTTCCTTTACTTTCTTTTTCATAGAGAGAGAGCAGGTTGCTCCAAGTGCACTATAAAAAGGACTTTTGATTGAAGGAGCATAGTGGAAGAGATGGGTTATGGGGTTCCACTTTTGGACAAAGGCTCCGAGGCTCTCTAGTGAGGGGAAGGCCCTTGTTAGATCATCCCCAACCTCTTTCAAGGTGTCCATAGCAGCAGTAATGATTTCGTACGTAGCCGATGATGCATACTCTAGGGGTTTGTGAACGATGTTGTAAATAAGGTTAAATGTTCCAATTGCGACGTAAACAACGGCTTGATAGAGATTTCTAAGGAGGCTATTTCCTGTTTCAAGAGGGTGTCTTATGCAGCTCCAACTCCACTTTGCTAAGTCAAGCCCTTTACACGCATCCCAGATGGTTGCGGTTGGAATGTGGGTGATCACATACTTTGTCCCTTGATACCCCTGGCTTGTGATCCACTTCGTGGCATTCCACGCATGAAGAGCTCCTGCTTTAAGTACCGGGGTTCCATATTTCCCAATAGCCCAAAGTCCATTTCCTCCTAAAACGGCAGCGGTGCCGACTCCAATCGTTATGGCGGCAAAGGTTGCAGTTTCCTGCGTAAACTGCATCAACCTTTCAGGAGAAAAGTTATTCGTCCTTTCCATATTAGTCCTCCTCATTTTTGTAGTAATGATTGACGGCGGCTCCCAAAAGGGTGTATCCCCCGCCGGCCATATACGATACTTGCTTTTCAAAAAATAGGCGAGAAAGGGTGGGAGTAAAAAGAGCTCCTGCAACGACTGCAATAGCAGATGAATACTTGACTCTGTCCTCATCTTCAAATTTGTGGAAAGTAGCGCTTGTAAGGAGGTAAGCACCTGCCATTGTAGCACCTGCTGGAAGGGCGCCCCTTGCGCTAGGAAAGTGTTGATTGATCAAACTGAAAGTTTTGAGTCCAAGGGCTCCAACTCCTGCGGCTGTAGCAGAAATGGCGCCATAGGTTAAAGCCCAGCTAACGGAATCTTTCCAAGGAGGGTGAACTGTAGCCCATTCATAAAAGAGGTGGATGCCTCTCTTTTCTTCTTGAATCTTTTTTGTC
Organism: Chlamydiia bacterium; assembly: GCA_020440285.1. GTDB lineage: Bacteria > Chlamydiota > Chlamydiia > Chlamydiales > Simkaniaceae > Neptunichlamydia. The sequence goes on from JAGROK010000023.1 coordinate 19,799, forward strand.
TGGGCCGCCAAGCCATCATAAACAGACTCGACAAAATCACTAAGAAACCAATAAGATTTTAAAGAATGAAACGTTTCTGTTAAATGGCCGTCAGTTAGTTTTAAGTAGACTCGTGCAGCTATCAGTTGTGCAGGTTTATCGAGATGCATATTTTTGATCAGATAATCAAAGAGAACCATTGGCTCCCTTGCCTGACTATTTTCGAGCAGTAGGTACATTTGTGCCTCACTGTAATTCTGCTTTTTAGCTTTCTCCGAAAAAGCAGGCCCATAACCTAATTTATTCCCCTCAAAATTGGTGGTAAATAGTTCGTTCCAAAACGCATCGCTATTTAAAGGGGGTAAAAGCTTCTGGATTTTGTGACTTAATCCCTCTCGGCTATCAGGGGTTTGAGTCTCAGGAGGGAGCACCTCATAAGTATCTGCTAATTTTAATAGAGCAGCGTTCTCATTTTTTGAAGCATACTCAGCAGTTTCATTTAAGAAGTCGATGACGCTTTTATCTTCTCGTTTGAATTCAATAAGCTGTAAAATCTGAGGAGGGGTGCGTCGCACTAAACGAGGAGAGAGATAACCTCCATCGCTGAATTGATCAGCTTTTTGGTGCCAAAAAAATTCAATCTCCTCTTCGCTTAAAGGCTCACCAGAGCTTGATCTTGATGCAATAGCGGACCTGATTTTTTGGATTGGAGAATCCTCATCATTTATTAGGCTTCTCAAATAGACAAAAATAGAGATGGCACTAAGGGCGCTATGGGCAATGACATTCAGCCTGGTTAATGGGGTTGCACTTATCTTTTTATGGACTATGCGAAGGGAGAGGAGATTTAGAAGAAAAGGGAGAGTGCCATAGACTCCTTGCTCAACCTGTAGAGCTTTTTCTCCTTCATGCTCGCTGCAAAGAGTTTTAACGGCAAGAGGGGTGCATTTGGCTGCGAGAAGAGCTCCGCCACCAGTCACGATTCCATTTGATAGAAGGCCAGACGAGAGAGCGCCTAGCGCTATTTGTTTTGGTGAAAGGTCAAAATAAGTAAGTCCTTTTTTTGCAGCGACAACCGCGCCTCCTGCAAGAAAACAAACAGCCCCTATCGCTCCTGAAAATACAATGTTTTCTCCCATCTTTTAATCTCCAAAATTTACGAATGTGCATAGAAATATTCCGTAGAAAGCTCCCCAACCAAAGGCCTCCCCTTTTGTCATAAGGTGGTTAGAAAAGCTTTTTGCGAGGGGAGGAGCAAGGAGGATCGTTCCAATTAAGAGTGTAATAAACCTAGTTACGTCATGTTTTCGGGGAAATGTATAGAAGGAGCAAGCGAGGGCCAGTGCACCATACCAGGGGTTTTTAAGGGAAGGGGCATAGTAAAAGATTAGTGAAATGGGGTTCCAATTTTGAACAAAGTGGCCAACTGGGCGGAGAAACGGGGCGACGTAAGCAGCATCTTCTCCCATCTCTTTTAAGATACTCAGGGTGCGGGTGGTAATACTAAAAGTAGCTGAGTGGATGTGATCAATCGATTTGAGGATCACGAAGGGAACCATTTCAAAAATGAACCATCGACTATTTTGGAAAGCAATTTTCCCTGTTTCGAGGGGATGTCTGATACAGCTCCAGCTCCATCTTCCCAAGTCTAGAAATCTATCCTTGGCCCAGACGGCGCCAGTTGGGATTTGGGTGATGGCATATTTTGTTCCTTGAAATCCTTCACGGGCAATCCACTTTGTCCCATCCCATCCCAGGCGGATCCCCTCTTTGGTAACAGAGAGGGATTTCCCCCCGACATACCAAAGGGCACTTCCTCCTAAAACGCAAGCTGCTCCCCCCACAACTGTGGCGAGTGAAAGCTTTGCACTATCAGGGATAAAGTCTAGAGGTTTCCACAGAGGAGGTTCATCTTGATCTCCACCAAACCCGCGACGAGGACGCCAATCTGTCTCCATGTTTCTCACCTTCTTAAAGGTTCTTTTATGTTGAAGAAGAGGGTATCAGAAGCTGGAATAAGATCAAAGAAAAAAGATTAATTGTTCAAACTTAGGGTTGACATCTCTTCTTCAGCGTAGGGGACAAGTTCAGGGTAGTGCCTTTCTAGCCAAGGGATGAGCTTTTGATGGATTCTTTTAAGTTCTTGATTATAGAAATAATTTAAATCCTTTTTTGGGTCGTGATGAAAGCCTCCAACATCGAGCTCAATGCCCTTTCCATCGATGAATCCAAAGTTGCGGATAAGGTGGGGGTCTTTGTCGCTGTACCCCTTTTTAGCCCGCATGACAGTCAGGGAAAAAAGATCGGATAGAGCTTTTTGAGCCTCTTTTGTTTTCCCCTCCTGCTTTAAGGCTAGAAGATAGGAAGGGGTTGGGATCGCTTTTTTTTGAATGATGAACTCCACCTCTCCTAAGGGAATTTGGTGTTTAAGACCAATCCGATCCTTGACAGTGAGGATAGGGTTAAAGTGGGGAGTTTTATTAAGGTGAAGAAAGAGGATTCCTGTTTCTTTTTTAAATTCGGTGTAGGCTGTTTTGCAACTTCCAAAGGTTGCATTAACGGTTTCTTTTTTCTTTTCGATCCAATTTTCCCTCTTAAGTGCAAGGGAAGAGGGGAGGGGAAGGGAAGTCAAAAGGGGGTTAAGGCGCCACCTTTTGTGTTTGAAAAATTTGATCACATAGTTTTTATCCTCACTCATAAAAACAAAGCTTTGGGAGCCACTTTCTAAGTAGTGATAGGTTTGATGGAGGGCGCTTTCTATAAGCTCTTGGTCTTCACTTTCAAAGGGGACTTCCCAAGCTGGATTATAGGGGAGGTTCGAGGTGATGTCTGCATAGCCAAAGCCGTCGGTTAAGAGATGGGAGAGGCGCTCGACACCTACAAGCATTCCAAGGATAAGGAGGGGGATCATCCACTTAATAAGTCGTGATTTCATCGAGCTCCTTGGTAAAGGCATCTAGCAAAAGGGGGTGGTTTTTTCTAATCCATCCTTCGAACTCTCGAGTAATCCGGATCATTTCGGGAGCGTAAATTTTAGGATCTTTTTCTTCTGAAGAATAAGAAAGGCGGCCAAAATCAATTTGAAAAGGGGTTTTTCCAATGAAGCCAAAGTTGGTACTAAAGTCGGGATCCTTATCAAAGAGCCCTTTTTGGCACCGCTGCGCCGCGAGTTTAAGAAGAGTCTGGATCCCTTTTTTTGCTGTTTCGATTTCCCCGTTTTCTATCCACTTATCAATTGTTTTATAAGCGCGGGTCCCTTTTTTTTGGATGAGAAATTCAACTTGATCGAGATCGACGCTATGACGTTTTCCAATCTTATCGATGAGAGTAACGCGCTTTTTGAGGTGGTTTGTTTTTGCAAGGTGGAGGTAAAGAAGGGCTGTTTCTTCTTTCAGATTGTCATAAGCGATCGCAAGGCTTTCAAAGGTTTTTTCAAGGATCTCCCTTTTTTTTGCTCGCTTTTCTTTTAATTTCCCAAAGTCAGGGAGGAAGTTCAGCCAAGGGGGAGTGCGCATATGTTGAAATTTAAAAAGTTTGAGAACAACGGTTTGATCTTCGGAAAGAAAAATGTAGGATTGACTTCCCGAGTCAAAATAGGTGAAGGGCTTTTTCATTAAATCGGCAGGGAATTCTCCTTCTCGATGCCACTTTGAGTGGTCCCCTTTTGGGGCGTAGACATTGACCATGGCAAACCCATCTGTTGCTTTATGGCAAAGGGGGGCGAGGGCAAAGAAGGCAAGGAGGAAAAGAAAAAATATAAATAATCGCTTCATTATTCTATAACAATAAACATTAGTGATATCTTATAAATTATGGCTATTTCTGAAAAGAAAAGAAGACGTCTGATTCTCCTTGCAATGACAAGCTCTACCTCGCTGATTTTTTTGAATGCGACCCTTCTTCCTGTTGCCCTTCCAACGATTCAAAGGGAGCTTTTTGTCTCTATTAGTACTTTGCAGTGGATCATCAATGCTTATCTTTTGGCAACGGCAGTTTTTGTCATTGCAGGAGGAAGGTTGGGCGATCTTTTTGGTCATCGCCGCATGTTTTGTATAGGGGTTACGATCTATTCGGTTGCATCGGTTATGGGGGCGATGGGAGAAACGGGGTGGTGGCTTGTGATGTCTCGCGCCATTCAAGGAACGGGAGGAGCTCTCATGTCTCCATCGGGGATGTCGATTCTTATCCACGCTTTTCCAGAAAATCAAAGGGGGCGGGCGATTGGAATTGTGATCGCAGCAGGCTCTTTTTTTCTCTCTTTAGGTCCTTTTATTGGAGGGGCCTTTACTCAATACCTGTCTTGGCGCCTCGCCTTTTGGATCAATCCTCCCATCGCCTTTTTGGGGATTTTGATGATCTTGAAAGGGGTTCCAAAATCTGAAGGGAAAAAAGGGAGTTTTGATTTTCTAGGATTTGTTGCCCTCTCCCTTTCGATTTTCTGCTTAACTTTTGGGCTAATGCAGGGAAAGGTTTGGGGATGGGGATCGTGGCAGGTGGTGTTTTTGTTTTTCCTTTTCGTGACGTTTTTTTTGGCAGTGCGTGGTTTGGAAAGGTTTGCTAAACACCCTTTTTTCCAGTTTAGCCTGTTTCGGAGCCGCACTTTTTTAGGGGGGTGCATTTTAATTGTTTGTTCGCAATTCCTCATCATGATCACTGTTTTCTGGCCCCTTTATTTTCAAAAGATTGTCGTCGGTTCTCCAATGATTGCAGGTCTTATCACAGCGATTGGAACGATCCCTTTGATGCTTTTTGCTCCAATTAGTGGGAATCTTGGTGATCGAAGGGGGGCCCGCGTTCCCCTTATGATTGGATATCCTTTACTCTTTTTGAGTTTTCTGTGGTTTGCCTATTTTCTTTATTATCAAAGTGTTCCTCTTCTTTTCCCAGCTCTATTTGCTTTTGGAGCAGGGATCTCTTTTGTGATGACCCCAGCAAGTGCGGCAACTCTTAGCGCTGTTCCTAAATCGCAAACGGGGGTTGCAACTGGGATGTATAATACCCTCCGCTTTACTGGAGCGAGCGTTGGAGTGGCGGTTCTTGGAGCTGTCCAGGTCAATGTGCAAGAGGGACTTTTTCAAGCCTCTTTTAAGAAAAATCCTGAGACGCTTCACTTAAACCCAGATCTGTATGAGGGGCTTTTAAATCATTTGCCTAAGTCAGTTGAAGCGGCAAATCACTTAGAGCCTGCGGTTTTAGATTATATCAAAGAGGCTCTTATCGCAGCCTCTACCACGGCGTTTTCATTGACAAATTTAGTGACAGCAGCTGTTGCTTTTGTCGCTTTTTTTATCACCCTCGCCTTTTTCAAGGCGAAAAAAATAGGAGATAATGGGAAGGGAGATTGACAGAGAGCGCCTTGTCTTGTATGAGAAAAGGAATAGGGGGCTTTCATTTGAAGAGATGGTTTGTGTTATTAATGGGGTGTTTGTCCACCCTCTTTTGCGCAGAAGAGATTCGTGTTGTAGCGGTTAAGCCTACCCCTGAATCAAACGAGGTCCGCACTCGAGTTATCTTCCCTCGCCCTTATGAAAACAAAAGAAAATCTCCTATCAATGTGCAACTAAGGCTCGAAGGGTTTCCTCTTGGGGCAGCGACTCAAAATAAGCGGGGAAAAGAGCTTTATAATGATCCGGAGGGGCAGGCGATCCATGTGATCATTGATAATGAACCTTACCTTATCTATAACCAACCGTTTGAAGAAGCTTATGATAAGATTATAAGTTTTCATATCCCGTTTGTTTTAAAGCCTGGAATGCATGTGATCCGCGCTTTTCCTGTTTATTCGTATGGAGAAAGTGTAAAGGGAAAAAGGGCATTTGCAGCTGAGGTGTTTTATTTTCAAGATGGTAAAAAAGTTGACGAGCTCAATATCCATCTTCAAAAACCTTATCTCACTTATAATGAGCCGCAAGGGAGATATCCTGCCGGAGGAAAGGATCCAATCCTTCTCGATTTTCTCCTTTCTCACTGCGAGCTTAGTCCAAATGGGTTTAAAGTGCGCCTTTCGATTAATGGAAAGATGATTCAATATCTTACTGAGTATTCTCCTTATTATTTGTATGGGATTGCTCCTGGTCGCCATACCGTTAAGCTGGAGTTGATTGATCGGGAAAATCAACTCGTTCCTGGTTTTTTTAATGTGACGGAACGGGAAATCATCGTTGATAATAATCAATCGCTCTCCCCATAATAAAGGTAGGGGGAACGTCTGTGGCTAAGAAGGGAAAAGGGAAAAAAGATCAAGAGATGTCCATTATGGATGCTGTTGATAACCTCTCGGGGATGGCTGAGCTTGATGCAACCATTGAGAAAGAGGGAGAAGCTCTTGGCGTTAAAAAAAATCTCCACAAACTTAAAGAGTTAAAAGAAGAAGAAAAAGAAGAGACCCTTTCAACTGTGAAGGGGACTTTTAAGACAGTTCATAATTATCTTAAGCATGTCTATTCCAAAGATAAGGAACATCTTAAGGACCGCGATATGCAGCGGGGGATTAAAGCGATCATGGTCCTTGCCGACGAAGCTGCAGATAAGCTCGATAAATGCACCTCCCTTTTTAAACATACCTATAAAGAGGGAAAAGTTTCTGAAATCAAGGAATATAAAGAGCTTAAGAGTTTCTATAGTAAAAAGATCCTAAAACGATTTGAAGAGGTTCTTGCAACGGAGGCTGCGTGGCAAGAGGAGTGGGCAACCGAAGATGAGAAGATTGATATTGAAAGGCAAGGACTTAAAGATTTAGAGATGGTTAAACGGGATAAAGAGTATGAGCTCTTTTATATCCGAAAAGATGATGGAAAGCCTTTTTTCAACCGGAACCTTTTAAGACACATTAAGCTTGTCAGTGACTTTGATGAAGTCATCATGGGATTTGAGGGGGAGGACCCCCTCCTTAGGATCAATGTCCTCCTTGATCACGAAGCTCAAAATGTTGCTGAGGAAATTCGAGAGATTGCAAGGAATGAGCTAGGTGACTTTTATGCCGATGCCTTTCACCACAAAGAGATTCCCATTGTGAGTGATGTTTTAAAGATGACGATGTCTTTAATGCTCGCTTGTAATCCCCAAAACCTTCTAGAGAATACGATGGGGAAGGTATGTACCCGCTATCTTAAGGACTTTCACCTTTTCCTCAGGGAAGTTCTTGTCTCTCCCGACTATCTTCGCCTTATTAGTCATAGCGTTGAAGAAACCGACCAAATCTCTCGCGCTCTTGTTAATCTTATTCATGCATTTTCCTACGCTTTTTTTTCTCATAGTGGAAAAAAGCAGGAGATGCTCGGCTATTTTGAAGACCTTGCTAAGGAGGCAAGTGGAGGGGTTTCTTTAAAGCGGAGAGATAACATCGATACAAACCTACTTATGAGTGAGATTTTCGATCTTCATGATAGTGTCACGACAATGCTAAAAAAGTATCCGAGTGGACCTTTGTTTAAAACCCTTGATATCTTTCAAGATCGAAATGAGCAGGAAGGGTTTGATCCGATTAGACAGGGGAATCCCCCTTATTATCTTTATACCTTTTCAAATAGCGCCTTTGATTCAAGGTGTTTGAAAATTCCTTGCCCTACCCTTCACGCACATATTAATAAGGCGGGGGTCATCGATGAATTTAAAGGGTTTTTACGCTACTTTGAGACGAAAAAAGAACTTGAAAAGCACCTTCATTTTAATTTGCAAGATCGCACTTCATGGGAAGAACATGCCCGCTGCGCTGCCCTTGAAAAGCTTCAAAATCAAGCAGAGTTTTCAAAGCAATTCATATTGGTCACTCTCCCGAAAAAAAGTGATTTCTATTTTCAATCTGAAGACTATCTTAAAATCAATGGAGCAAAAGACTTTCTCAAACTCGTTGAAGAGCAGGTGCAAAGTGGAGAAGAGTGTGGCTTTTATTTTTCAAAGCATCTTCCGAAGAAAGAAATTGATTCTTTTGTGAAAAAGATCCTACCGATTATTCACACCCACTTTTTTAAAAAGAAGGCTAAACTTGATCGGAAAGAGCGGCTAGATTTTATTGAGATTTTTTATCTTCTTCTTGAGCTAAAAATTCTTGAGCTTGCAAAGGCTGATACATTTACCTTTTCGTGTAAAGATGGGGTCGATGTGGGAGCTGCGGCAAGCGCTGCTTTTTTTGCCCTAACCAAACTTTTTGGAAAAGAGGATAAGTGGTCGATTGAAGAACAAGATCACCTCCTTTGGATCCTTTTAGGGCCGGCGCTAACAGTAAGGGAGCGCCTGATTGATTACAGACGTTTCAGTCGAATGGCTAGTGCATTAAGTATTCTATCTGGAGCCCTTTCCAAAGAAAGAGATAAGATCATGAAAGCGCTTCAACCTCTTTTTGGCGCAAAACTCTTCCAAAAACTCAAAAATGACGTTAATTAAGCTCTAGATCTTCAGGCATCAGGGAAATGGTTTTATACTTTCCCCCCATCTCCCTTAAAAGGGTTTGCCATAGCCTTTCTGGTGGGGTGGTAAAGACATGCTCTTTTTTAGCAGGGCAGAGAAACCACGCCCCCTTTAAAAACTCCCGCTCAAGGACTCCAGATGCCCAGCCACCGTAGCCGAAGCATACAATGGTTTGAGGGGCCTTTTCCTCTTCATCTTGGAGTGATCCCATATCTCCGTTCAAATAGATCCCGGGGCAAACCTCGAGGCTTCCTTCGTCGTCATACCCTTGATCTTGAAGAAGGAGGATCTGATTGGGTTGGTTGGGGCCACCTGCTCGCATTTCAATTGACTGATCTCCCTTTTCGATCCCTAAAAAGTCTTCCTCTATTTCTACTTCGAGGGGTTTGTTGACGATAAGGCCAAAAGAGCCAATCGTGCTGTGGTCACATAGGAGGACGACACTTCGGTAGAAAATACCACTTTCAATGTTGGGGCTTGCAACCAAGAAGGTTCCTTTCTTGAGCTCTGAATAGGGAACATGATTCATAACCCTACCCATATCAAAGGGAAGATTATTTTACTAGCGGCTGATGCTTTGGAGCTGCTCGTTGTAAAGCTTCAGGTTGTCGTAAAGGGCCTGGGAGCGGCGCATCAGTTCTGCAAAGTCTTTTTGGAAAAGGTTGGTATCAAAGATTTGCTGACTTTGAGAGTTATTTTCAGCGCGGTCGACAAGCATGGAGAGGCGAGACATCGAGGTGTTAATGAGATCAACCTCTTTATTAAAATAGCTCCGGAAGTCTTGTGGGGTGTTAAGGGCGTTTAGAAATGTAACTTGTTTAAGGCGAGTTCTTTGCCACTCTTTATTAAGGTTAAAGAGAAAGCCGTAGTGATTGACATCGTTCATCATCGTATCGAGCTTACTTAAAATAGCAGTTACACGAAGGTAGGTATCGTCATCCATAAAGAGTTTGCCAAGGGTTCCATCTCCTTTAGCGACATTGTTCATGATATGGTCAAAGGCGTAGCTTGCCTTCTTGGTATTTTTAAGGGTGACGGCTAGGTTTCTAAAGGCATCGTCTTGCTCGAGCTGATCGATTGCGGAGTGGACATCCCGCATGGCAACGGCAAAGTTTTGCGCTCCCAATTTAACATCGTCGATAAGATGGGTTTGGTTGATCCGATTTAGGGTGATCGAGGCCTCTGCCATGGCATCATCAAAAGAGCGGATGGCAGCGCCGAGCTCGTGTCCATTCTGATCGATCCAGGCGATCACTTTATCGAGAGTTTCCTCCACCTTATCTGAGAGTTGGGAGAGTTCGTTGAAGGCACTTTCAAGGGGATCGACCGATTCAGCGTAAACAGGTGTTTTTGCTGAGATAAGGGTTGGCTTCACCCCTTTTGGAGGGGAGCGGGGGATGATTGCGATCGATTTTTCTCCTAAAAGACCAGAGGTTTGAACGGTGATTTCGTCTGTGTTGTAGACGTGAACGCTTGAGTCGATATGGAGAACAAGCTGATAAAAATAGACCTGTCCAAGTTCATCGGTTGGTTGCTCGCGGGCATGGGGAATTTGTTCAATGGCGACCACCTCTCCAACAGGTTTTCCAGCAAACATGACGCGGGTTCCAAGTGAAAGGCCATTGATGTTAGAAAATCGAACGATAAGGGTTTCTTTTCCATCGCCCACGCTAGGTTCTAGAAAGAGGATGATTCCCACAACAAGTGCGCAGGCAACGACAACAAAGAGGCCGATAAGCATATTCTTCATGTAGTCAATCATCTTATTTTCTCCTAAACGTGCGAGGATCCTCTGATATGGTTTTCCGTAAAAATTCTATAATCGGGTCATCGATCTTTAAAAAGGGGTCTGGCTCATCGATATACGCGATTTTTCCATCTTTGTGAAGGGCTAATCGATCTCCAACAAATAGGGCGGAGATAATATCGTGGGTTACAACGATACTGGTTGCTTTTAGCTCTTCTTGTGTTTTGACAATGAGTTCATTGATCTGCATTGCTGTAATAGGGTCGAGCCCTGTTGTGGGCTCATCATACAACAAATACTTAGGACGGTAAACAATTAAACGGGCAAGGCCAGCTCGTTTCCTCATTCCTCCAGATAAATCAGAGGGCATTTTTTTTTGTGTTCCTTCTAATCCTACCATTTGAAGGGCTTCATCTACCCTATCATTGATTTCACTTTTTGCATATTTTTTCCCCGTCTCTAAATTTCCATGTTGTTTCAAGAAAAAGGCGGTGTTTTCTTCGATGTTCATCGAATCAAATAGCGCGGCTCCCTGAAAAAGCATCCCCATATTCAGACTGGCTTGATAGCGAGCATTTCCCCTTAAATCTGAAATCCTTACTCCATCGACTTCAATATACCCTTTGTCGGCATGGGAGATTCCAACAATGTGCTTTAAGAGGACACTTTTCCCAACGCCAGAGCGTCCTAATATGACAAGGGTTTCCCCTTTTTTAACCGATAGCGTGAGCCCTTGTAGCACTTGATTTCCTTCAAAAGATTTCCATAAGTCGTGGATAGTGATCATGAGAACCACCCCGTTGCATTTTGAAGCATATTAAGACCGAGGGTGATTAAGAAGTTGGTGAACAGGATAAAGGTGTAGCTCACAACAACGCTATTGGTTGTCGAACGTCCAACACCTTCTGCACCTCCAGTTGTGTTGATCCCTTTGTAACAAGAAATCGTGATGATTAAAACGCCAAAGACAAAGGCTTTCACAATGCCAATCAGAAGATCGAAGTTGGTGATATAGATAGGCATCGGGTCAAAATAGGTCGTAGGAGGCATTTTGAAGTAGAAAACAGAGATCAGATATCCTCCAAAGATTCCCATAAAGATGCTGAAAACGGTGAGAAGGGGCATCATCACCATTCCAGAGAGGAAGCGGGGAGAGATGAGGTAACGGTTAGGGTCAACGGCCATCGTTTCTAAGGCATCGATTTGTTCTGTTACCCGCATGGTCCCAAGCTCGGCGCACATCGCAGCTCCCACCCTTCCGGTGACCATAAAGGCGGTTAAAACGGGGCCAAGCTCTGTGATCATCGCTTTCCCCACCATGAGTCCAGTGGCTCCAGCAAGCCCCTTGTCGCTCAACTGAAAAAACGATTGCGCTGCTAAAACAAGTCCTGTTGAAAAGCCGGTCATTGCAACAACAGGGAGGGAGAGAACCCCAACGTTGTATAGCTGCTCACGAATAAGAGCCCAATTTGGGGGGCGTTTTAAGGTGGCAACCGTTACAGAATAGATGAGGAGAACATACTCACCTGCGGCTGCTAAAAAATGGAGCTTACTTAACAAAAAACGCATAGATTTATCTTACCTTTATAAGACACTCAATGCAAGAGAGAACACCTTCTTAAGATAAGAAAGTTTGGTCGTTTATCGATTTCTATAATTTTTAGTATTGGATGTTAAAAATTACGGGTGTCGATTTAAATGGTTAAGGATGAGGGAGTTTTTCCTTGATAGTTTGGACGATGGCTTCGATAGGAGGGGTGATGTCAACTGTAAGGGCATGGTAGGGCTCTTCTAGGGTCCCAAACTGAGAGTCTAGAAGGGTGGGGTCAAAGAAGTGCCCTTTCCGGGCCTCTAAGCGGGAGCGGATGAGGGAATAGGGTCCTTTGAGGTAGACAAGCTGGACTTCGGGGGAGACTCGAAGGATCCGCCGGTAGGAGCGTTTAAGGGCAGAGCAGGCGAGAATCATCTCTCCGTGCGCGCTCATGAAATCGGCAAGGGTTTTGAGCCAGGGCTTTCGATCTTTGTCTGTGAGGGGAACCCCCTTTCTCATCTTCTCTTTGTTTTCTTCCGAGTGGAAGTCATCAGCATCATAGAAGGGAAGGTCAAGCTCTTTAGAAAGGGCTTTTCCAACGGCTGACTTGCCACATCCAGAAACTCCCATAAGGATAATGATCATAAAAAAAATCCCAATTAAACTTAACCGGGATTTTAGTCGTTTGGTTAAATGGAGTAAAGGGGATTATCCCGCTCGACCCATCAAGATTTCAGCTTGCGAGCGCATCAGTTGTTTGGCTGTATCTGCAGCGTTGTCGACGGCTTGCTTGTCAGAGGTTTGTTGTTGGGTGGCGTTTTGGTACTCGGAGGTGTGGCTTTGCACTTCGTGTTGATATCCTGATTCTTTAATTCCAAGGTTGTACTGCTCTGCTTGACTCATTGCTTGAGCGTATCCATTTCCTGCTTGTCCAAGGGTTGGAGCCATTGACTCAAGTTGTTTAAGAGCCCACTTTGTATTGTCTTCATTATTAAGCCATACGTGTGCAGCATCTCCATAGGTTCCTCCGATGGTTTCAGCCATCCACGCAGCAGCAGGCATTAACTGTCCCATGCGAACAACGTTATGGATTTGCGATCCGAGAATTCCCAAGATCTGGTAGTTTTTCGTTCCATGAACGTTATCTCTTGACTGCTCATGGTTTGCCGATTGTTGCTCCGTTACCCCTTTCCACTCTTTTTTAAGGATTTTATTCATCTCTTTTCCATTTTCAGAGCTTTGGCGAAGGGAATGCATGACCACTCTCATGATTTTAAAGACGGTGAACATGCTGTTTTTTGCTTGAAGACGCTCAGCACCTTTTAGATGATCGCCCTCTTTTGCTAAACTTAGAAGAGTGTCATTCATCTCATTTAAATGGGTTTGAACAGCGCCGTGTGCTGCAACTCCTCTAGAATGTTCTTCTATTTTTCCTGTCGACTCAACACTGACAGGGGAGATGTTTTTAATGCCTTCTGCTTGGGTCATCTTGATCCTCCTATGATATTTAATTTAAGCTTGTGTTCCTAGCGCAATACGAGATTTTACCTCGTCTTCTGTGCGCAAGGCTTTTGTTGCAGCACCGAGAAGATCTGAGCTCTCTTTGGAGGACTTAAAGCCTCCAACGATTTTCTGCATGGTTTGTTGGTTATCTTCTCTTTGGTATTGCAGTTTGACACTTCGAGCGCTGATTCCGTACTGATTGGCTTGTGTATCAAGGCTCTTTTGTCCAACGATTAATTCTGATACTTTAAATGTGGCGTTGCTGGCTGTCCCCATCACTCCAGGAAGGCTTCCAAGAGAGGCCATCCCTTTAGCAATTCCCCATCCAGAAAGGAGGACACCCGCAGCTCCTATAAAGGGGGTAAAGGTTTTCTCATCAAAGTACTTTCCAGCAATCTTTGCACCTAGGGTGATTGCACTCCCTCCAAGGGTTTGCAAACCGGGAACAATCGAAGCTCCACCGGTAACAACCCCTGTACCGATCATTGTGGCTCCCGCAAAGATTCCTAAGCTAATTCCAAAATACTCGAGGAGCTCTCTTCGGTATGACCAGTTTTCTTGATCTTTTCTATTTTCAATCTGCTCTTTAACAAGTTCAAACTGCTTACGACGCACTTCATCTAAGTTTTCATTTGTAGCAGAGAAAATCTCCAGCTCGCTCAGCTGGCTCATGGTTTGATAATTGGTGATCATCCCTACAAGCTTTGCAAGAACTGCTCCCCCTTGATTAGGAAGGTGAGATAGCTCATCTTGATCGCTCTTCGTATGGATAGGCGCTTTAAGGCGGCGTTGAAGACCAATTAAGGGCTCTCCTCCTTTTTGCGAGGTGCTCTTTTTTTCTTCATTTGGCGTTGAAGCAGGTGTTTCTTCTTCTTCACTTTTCTTTTGACTCCTTCCAAAAGGCCAGGGGAGGGAGTCCCATAAACTGCTTGTTTTCCCAGGGGCTTCGCTTACAAGTTCTGGCTGCGGAAGGGTTGGTTTGCTCACTTGTTTTTCTCGAGGAGCAGCAAACGAGGGCCTATCAAAATCAACCTCTGCCCCTTCTTCTGGAAGGGAGAGATTTCTTTTAATTTCGGGAAAAAGATCCCCTTTCTTTTCGCTACTTTCTCCTGTATCCCACTTTGATTCCCCCTTTTTTTCCGTTTGGAAAGGGAAAGGGGTAAGGGGAGTATAGCTAGATCGGCTAATAGAAGAGAGTGGAGAGTTTTCAATCCGAGAGTCTGCCACTATTTAGGCTCCTTCTTTTTCTTTTCGCATGCAAAAGTCAGCGAGATGATTTAACTTTGCAACAAGAGAGACATTGTTTCCAAGACGCTTTCGGCATGCCTCGATTGCTTTTTTTCCTTCATCCCTATTTTCCAAAGCCATGTAACACTCTGCTGCATGGAAATGGGGAGTTGGGTTAGAGTTTTCCAAAAGGGAAGCCATTCCCCATCCCTTAAGGGCCTCTTCATAATTTTTCTCTTGCTGCGAGCAAGCAGCAAGCCCCATCCAATATTTTTGGGTGAAGGGATCACAGGAGATGAGTCTTTCGAAGACCTTTTTGGCTTCTTGGACATCGCCTCCTTCATAAAGGGTAAAGGCAAGGGCATAGAGGACGCGAAGGTCATCTTTCGAAAATGTCTTTGCCTGGTCATCGATAAGCCCATCCACTTTTTTAAGGGCCTCTTTAACCGTTACCTTTTTTTCCTCAAGCCGCATTACATTCCTCTTGAAGCTTGCGCAATTCTTCCTACATGTTGAGAGTAAGACTTTTGCGTTTCATTCAAACAGTTGAAAATTGCAAGAGACATATTGACTTTCAGAAAGAGCATTTGCGTTGCATCTTGCGTTTTTGTCTTATGATTTGTCTCCACATTCTCGATGTGTGAAAGGAGCTCTGTGACCTGTTCTTTTGACACTTCTCCAAGCTTTTCAAGATCAAGGTCTTTAATGTTGAAGGTTTTTCCTTCCCCATAGACCTCTTCAAATAAATTTTTAAAATCTAAAATGACGTCGGCAATTCTCCTTCCATCAGCGAGATCACCTGTCAGATCGAAAGGACCATCTTTGGTCTTAGTCTTTGTTAAGTGAGTTTTTAAAGGGAGTAGGATGTCGATAAGCTGTTGATTAAGGTGTTCAACATCTTTTCCCATTTGGGTGTACTCTTGAGTCTCAAGAGTACTTTTTTTCATGCCAAGGTCAGCAACGGCAGCTGCTAAATGCCCCATGAATCATACCTCTTCAATTTATTTTATAACACTTGTGCAGACTTTCTTGTAGGCCGATTTTTATTATTCAATTTTATTATGACCGGCTCCTGCCTGCACTTAAGAGTATAACGAAATTTCTATTTACTCTCTACGAAAAAGGTTAACTTTTTTGATTAAAAAAAATATTCAACATCCTCTAATGGTTAAAGCTTTTATACCGCTCGTGGTTCAAAACTTGGGAATTTCCCAAAGTCAGCGCTTGAGGTTTGATCCTATCGAAGCAGCCTCCTATCCAAGAGATAGGAGCGATGCAGATAGGGTTAAAGATCAAGATGCTGA